>JAKMEV010000500.1:0-12015 GCA_022425785.1 Akkermansiaceae bacterium
GCTTCGGTCTCATTGCGACCGCTTTGGGGATCAGATCGGGAATTCCAGAGAAGAGAATCGGGAGCACGTTCGCGGTGAATTTCCACTCCGTTGAGATAGGCCACAAATCCATCCTCCCAGCGCGCGCTGAGAACGAGATCCTGCAGCCCCGCAGGTGACGGCACGTCAAAAGAAATCCTGACAAACGCAGTGGCGTTCGCTCCCGACATTTCAGCCTTCAACTCCGCAGCCCCCGTTCCTAAAAATTGCTCATAGCTTCCCCCGAAAGAATCAAATCCAATTCCGGTCGTCGCGGGAATCCAGCTGGAGTCATCATGTCCGACATTCTGCCAGCCGGGAATCTCATTGGTCGGCACATGAATACGCGCAGGCTCCCCCTCTTCCACGAGAACCTCGGCAGTCGGCACTCCAAATCCAACGCCATAGGAAATATCCTCAAACTGCTTGGGATAGTTTACAAATTCACTGCTGACTGTCACACCGTCCGGCTGCACAAGCGCCAAGTATCCGCCCCCCGCGGACTGCAATTGAAAATTCGTATGAAGCTCATTAGCAGGGTCGGAAAGATCGTCCCCTGAAGCGAAGACCAGAAGATACTCTCCCACCTCCAAATTCACTGCAGGAATCCGCCACTTGGTTAAATTTTCCGGATCATCGGTCAAATACCATCCATCAAGATCTCCCGCCCCATTCGTCGAATTCCAAAGCTCAATCCAATCCGAGCGCTTGCCATTCCTGTCTTCAATCCCCTCTCCATTACTGGCCAAAAACTCGGTAATTTTCGCCGATGAAAGCGTCTCTCCAAAAACCCATGTCGCGGGAATCAGTAAGAAAACCAAGCTGTATGCGAGACCTTTCAGAAGGGGCAAGTGGCTAACTTTCATCACATCCACGGAAATCTAGGACTTCCTTCACTCTTTTTCGATAAGTATTTTAAAATAATCATCCCAATCGTCGCTGCGGAATGGACTCACCGGCAACCCCTCCTTGTTCGTCAAATTCGCCTTGGGATCATTGGCCCAAGCGTAACGTAGCACAACCACCTCTTTAACCGCCTCACTTTGGAGGGCTACTTTATTCCGCTCAACCGTCGCCATTGCCGGATGAAAAACCCGGTCTCTGCCATCCCAACTTCAAGCAGCTCCCTCACCAAATTTCAAACTTCCACCCCCTCGAGATATTTCATCACCTCTTTTTCATGTTTCGCTTCGCCTTTCTCTTCTTCGCAAGCCTTCCGCTCTTCGCGGTCAAATCCCCACCGCACATCATCCTCGTCATGGCCGACGACCACGGCTACGGCGACTGCGGCTACACCGGACATCCCTTCGTCAAGACGCCCCACCTCGACGAGATGTCCAAAAACTCCGTCGTGTTCGATCGCTTCCACGCCTCGGCACCCGTCTGCTCCCCCACCCGCGCCAGCGTCATGACCGGACGCAACCCCGTCCGCACCAACGTCCCCAACCACGGTCTCTACCTCCGCCCCCAGGAAATCACCATCGCCGAAGCCCTCAAATCAAATGGCTATCTCACCGCCCACTTCGGCAAATGGCACATCGGATCGGTCCAAAAAGAAAGCCCCACTTCTCCCGGTGGACAGGGATTCGACCACTGGCTCTCCGGGCTCAATTTCTTCGATATAGACCCCTACCTCAGCCATAACGGCAAGTTCGCTCAATACAAAGGCCAGGGCTCGGTCATCACCATGGACCACGCCATCGAGCACCTCAAAAAACACGCCTCCAACAAACCCACCTTCACCGTCATCTGGTTTCCCTCTCCCCACGATCCCCATCCCGAAAAATCCTCACAACCCGATCTCTACAAAGGCAAAAAACACACCGGCTACTTTCAAGAAATCACCCTTCTCGACGAACAAGTCGGCAAACTCCGCAAAGCCCTTCGCGATCTGAAAATTCACCAAAACACCCTCCTCTGGTATACCTCCGACAATGGCGGGCTCGCCCCGGAAACCTCCGGAGGCCGCGCCAAAAAAGGCTCCATTTACCAAGGAGGTTTGCGCGTTCCCTCTCTCCTCGAATGGCCCGCTCGCTTCAAAGTAAAAACCGTCTCTGTTCCCTCACACTCCTCCGACATCTACCCCACGCTCCTTTCCATCACCGATACCAGAGTCGACAAGCAACCTCAACTTGACGGCATCGACCTCACCCCATCCATCGACGGAAAACAATCCACCCGCTCCAAGCCCATGGGCTTCTGGCATCATTTCTCTGGTGGCAATTCCACCTGGAACGACCGCATCATCAAACAACTCATGGAAGCCCAACAAGCCGGCAAGGAAACTCCACTTCCCGAGCGCCTCCTCAAGAACGTCAACGAGTTCCCAACCTACTCCGAAGGCGCTCACCAAAAAGGCCACGCCGCCATCATCGATTGGCCCCACAAAATGCACGCCATCTATAAAAATAAGAAAACCACCTGGGAACTCTACGACCTCGACAAAGACCCCATGGAATCCAAGGACCTCACCTCATCCATCGATCCCGCCAAGCTGGATAGCCTCAAATCAAAACTCACCACCTGGCAAAAGTCAGTCCTCCGCAGCCACGAAGGAAAAGACTATCGCTAACACACTGCCACAATCGCAATCAGCTCATACCCTTCTGAGCGCATTTGCCTCAGGAATCAATCCGCCCGATCCACGTTCACTTTTTCTCCTGCGAAAACAACCACTCCACGAACTTCACATCTTTAAAAGGAACACGACCCGCTCCGTGTCCTTCCTCTTCCAACACGATCACCTCGGCCTTCTTCCCTCCAGCCGCCTTGATCGCCTTGAGCACCATCGCGCCCCGGTCGGCCGGAACCACTTTATCTTTCCCACCGTAGTAGGCCTTCATCGGAATCGTCGCGAGATTCTTCCCCCACTTCTTCAGGTCCTTTGTGATACCCTTCGGACCATCCGGCCCGATCCCACCCACCATGGGCGCGATCGCGGCAAAGTGTTGCGGAGAATTCCCCGCCCACACATAGGTACCGTAACCTCCCATGCTATTTCCAGTCAGATAAATTCTCTTCTCATCGATCGGCAAGGTCTTCTTCAAATGCCCGATCAACAAATCGAGATCAGAAAAGATCCAGCCTCCTCTCTCTCCCTCATTCCTTGACTTCCGCAGCACTTGCGGCGCCACGCAAAGACATCTCTTCTTTGCAGTCCGAATGGTCTCCAACAAGCGCATCGGCTGACGCCGAATTTTTGTAATTTCACTCCCTGTCCCCCCGGCTCCGTGAAGATAAATCACCAGAGGCAACTTCTTTCCCTTCTCCAATTCACCGTCCTGATAAACCAAATACTCCGGATTTAACGAGACTGTCTTTGCAGCCAACTCGTCCGGTAATTTTTCTTTTCGAGGTTCCGCCAACAAAGCCAGGGAACACGCCCACCAAATCGCAATAAAACTCAATCTTTTCATCTTAAATTCTTTTCTTCACCTCTTCTTTAACTTCGGATCCAGCTCAATCAAGATCCCCGAATCCGGGAAGGATCCCTCCCTCACAACTTCAAGATACTTCCCAAAAGCCGCGATCCTTTCGTCCTGCAAACGACGATTCTTCACCAGATAAGCCCCGAAATCCTCTAAATCCTTAATCATTTGATACATCGCCATGACTTCCTCCACGGTCTTACCAATGCCAGGATAATTCGTCGAGGTCACGTAACGAGGCACCAGCCCCAAATGCCCCAGGCAAACGATGCTTCCGCCCCCGTTCCCTTGCTAAAACAATCCTTCGATTTCACCACTGCTATTGAGACCGATGCTGTTTGCTGACGGAACTTTGGGCAAGCCGGGCATGGTCATAATATTCCCACAAATCACAACGATGAACTCGGCACCCGCTGATAAGCGCACCTCCCGAACTGGAATGGTGTGTCCATCGGGCGCGCCGATTGCATTGGGATCCGTCGAAAAACTATACTGGGTTTTTGCCATGCAGATTGGAAAGTGGCCATACTCCTCTTGAAGCGATTCTATTTTTTTTCGAGCCTTGGCATCAGCGATGACGTTTGCCGCACCATAGAGTCGGCAGGCGATCGTTTCAATTTTATCCCACAGGGGCATTTCATCGGGATAGGCCGGAGTGAATTGAGATTCTTCATTCTCGAGCAATTCAACCAAATGGTTCGCAATTTCCTCGGTGCCAGCGCCTCCCTCGGCCCAGTGGGAACAGACAATAGCGACTGCTCCATATTTTTCTGCTGTTTCACGCACTGCTGCGAGTTCAGCTTCGGTGTCTGCGCTAAACTGGTTAATCGCTACAACCACCGGGACGCCAAACGATTTCACATTTCGCAGGTGACGTTCAAGATTCACGCATCCCTCTCGAACCGCATTGACATTTTCTTCTGCAAGAGAATTCTTTGAGACTCCACCGTGCATTTTCAAGGCGCGGATCGTGGCCACAAGAACCGCTGCCGAAGGTTTTAATCCAGCCTTGCGGCACTTGATGTCGAAGAATTTTTCGGCACCCAGATCGGCGCCAAATCCGGCCTCCGTGACAACGTAGTCGGCCAACTTGAGTCCTGCTTTTGTAGCGGCAACGGAGTTACAACCGTGTGCAATATTAGCAAAGGGGCCCCCGTGAACGAGCGCCGGATTATTTTCAAGCGTCTGCACCAGGTTTGGCATGAAGGCATCTTTCAAGAGAACCGTCATGGCACCATCAGCATTCAGTTGCTCGGCTGTGATGGGTTCACGTTTGCGATTGTAGCCGACGACAATTTTCCCAAGGCGCTCCTGCAGGTCTTTTAAATCCGAGGCCAGGCAAAAGATCGCCATCACCTCCGAGGCGACGGTAATGTCGAATCCATCCTCACGGGGAAATCCATTCGAGATTCCCCCGGTTGCCACAACAATATTGCGAAGCGCGCGGTCATTCATATCGACAACCCTTCGCCAACTAATCCTCCTCACGTCGATATCCAGCTGGTTTCCGTGGTGAATATGATTGTCGATTAAAGCCGCCAGTAAATTATTGGCCGCACCAATGGCATGAAAGTCGCCTGTGAAGTGCAGATTAATATCCTCCATAGGCACGACCTGAGCCATGCCACCTCCGGCTGCGCCTCCTTTCATCCCAAAACATGGGCCCAGACTGGGTTCCCTCAGGCAAATGAGCGCTCGCTTGCCAATCCTGTTCAGGCCATCGCCGATACCGACCGTCGTGGTTGTTTTACCTTCCCCTGCTGCTGTCGGGCTGACCGCAGTGACCAGGATGAGCTTTCCATCAGGTTGCCCCTCCAGAGACTGGAGATATTTTGAGTCGATCTTTGCCTTTGTGTGCCCGTATTGGTGGAGTGCATCCCCCGGAATACCAATCTTACCGCCGACCTCCGAGATCGGTTCAAGTCTGGCCGCGCGGGCGATTTCAATATCACTATCAAACATGCGTTCTTCTGACTCACAAAATGAATGATTTCAACTGCATAATCTCGGCCAACGCTAAACGTTTCTTGTCTGTGGAAAAACATAGGCTGATTGCGCACCGTCAGAACGATCCGGAGTTGCTCTGATTTTTCATCATCAGGTCCCTCTATGGGGGTATCAAAAGCTAGGCTTTCGACTACCCTTCTCGGCTATGGGTAGGAGTTGCCTCTGCCTAATCGTAGGCGTGATCGCGGAAGATCAGGTGCTCATTACGATCGTGGAGAATGCTGGTGAGATATTTCACCGGCAACAAGACCGCCCACTGGCCATCCTGATCCCGGGCCACGGAACATCCCGACGGAAGCTGCACTTTAGGTGGATCAAGCTCCCCTCTCGATGAATCGGGTTCTTTTTCCTCGAACCACTGCACCACCGTCCAGGACGGAGTTTCGAGCCGGGTCTCGACCTGATACTCGGCAGTCAGACGAGCCTGCATGACTTCGAATTGCAGAGGCCCCACTGCGCCAAGCAAGGGAACGGCCTGGGCGCTTCCGTGAACTTGGTAGGCCTGGGCCACGCCCTCCTTCATCAACTGCTCCATTCCGGATCGATAGCGTTTGATCCCGGCGGTGTCCTTGTTGAGGATGTAGGCGAAACATTCAGGCGTGAAACGGGGCATCTCTTTGTAGACCACTCTTGGGTCGCTGGTCAAAGTGTCGCCAATAAGAAAGTTGTAGTTCCCCACCAAGGCCAGAATATCACCGGCGTAAGCCGTATCGAGAGTTTCGCGATCCTGTCCAAATAACTTCTGCGCATTCGCGAGTCGCACTTTTTTGCCAGAGCGCTGGTCGATGACCTGCATATCCCGTTCGAAGATTCCGGAGACGATCCGCACGAAAACAGCCCGGTCGCGATGACGGGGATTCATATTAGCCTGAATTTTGAAAACGAACCCTGAAAAGTTATTCGTCGTTGGCTCAACCATCTCGCTCTCACTCTTGCGACCGGCTGGAAGCGGCGCCATTTTCAGAAAGCTCTCGAGCATATTCTCAACACCAAAGTTGTTCATCGCGCTCCCGAAGTAGATGGGCATTTGCTCGCCAGCCAACACGCGTTCTATATCCAAAGGTTCGGTGAGACCGTCGAGTAATTCAACTTCCTGGATTACAGTTTCGTAGAGTTCATCACTCAAAACCTCGCGCACGGCATCATCCTCGATTCCGGCAACTTCGAGAGGCGCTTTAAATGCACCGTGGGGGGTCCTCTCGAAAAGATTAACCTCCCCTTTCTTGCGATCATAGACACCACGAAAACGCGGACCATCACCAAGCGGCCAGTTTACGGGAGCGGGAGCCAACTTGAGGACTTTTTCCAGCTCGTCCATCAACTCCAAAGGCGGACGGGACGGCCGGTCCATCTTGTTGATGAAGACAAAGATCGGGACTCCCCGTCGACGACATACCTCGAACAATTTTAAAGTCTGTGCCTCGATGCCCTTACCGGCATCGATGACCATCACCGCGGCATCAACAGCCGAGAGAACCCGATAGGTATCTTCCGAGAAATCATGGTGCCCCGGGGTATCGAGTAGATTAACGCAGTAATCCTGGTATTCGAACTGCAATACTGTCGAGGACACCGAAATCCCCCGTTCTTTCTCCATCGCCATCCAGTCACTTGAGGTGGACTGCGCCTCTTTTTTAGAGGTGACGCTACCGGCCAAACCGATCGCACCTCCGTAAAGGAGAAGTTTCTCGGTGAGCGTAGTCTTCCCCGCATCAGGGTGAGAGATGATGGCAAAAGTCCGGCGACGGGAGATTTCGCGAGCGGCAGCGGCAGGAACCGGGTTGATGGAAGCTGAAGTGGTCAAGGACGGGGAGCTGGTAACTGGAAGAACTCTAATTAGCAACACTCCCTTCAGCTATGAGCGGGAAATCACCCTCAGACGGAAATACTCCTGAATCCCTGCCACAATCGGATCAGCACTGCGGTAAACCACAGTGAGAGTGCCATCACCATTATTGGTGCTACTGACATGCACCACATGACCCGAGCCAGATTCCCAGACTGCAAGATCGTCGGTTATTTCGACCTGATATTCGACATCGTCCGCCGAGAGATCGAGCACGACAGTCACCGTAAGGTAGTCATCAGCAACAGTATCAACAAGCAGGTTTTGCGCGGCAACTGTTGGACCGGCAGCGCCGGAAGGCACCGTGTCAGAGCTTCCCAAAAGATATTCAATGAGCGCCTTCAATCCGTCCCCATCAAGATCGTCAAGAGCATTCCCGCTAAAGGAGCTGGCATCGGACCCGGTCGGAGATCCACCAATCGTAACACTCGCGCGCCAGCTAAAAGGATCGGCGTGATCAGGACCCCCACCGGGATCAATCAAAGTAAGACTGAAGCCGTCACCGTCCGGGCTTTCCGGCCATGGTGACTTGTCATCGTAGGTAAAGCCTCGCACCACGGAATTATCCGAGGCCTGGAGAGTAATCTGTTCGCCTCCATTGCTCAGGCTCCCGGAAAACTCACCCGCAATCAGGCTGCTCGAAACACCCGGGTAGCGGGTTTGGAAGGCGTCGATGTTACTCACAAGTATGAAGCGCTGTCCCGGCGCGAGGGTAATTCCCTGAAGTGAGTTATCAAAATTGAATTCGACGCCGTCCGTGAAACGCACGTTGGTCATATCAACTTCATTTGGGCCGATGTTCATTACCTCGATGAATTCGAAAACACTGAGCTCGAGGAATCCAGCATCTTCTTCAGCAGGAGTTGGCGCAGCAGGACGGTAGTGAACCTCGGAGACGACAAGGTTCGAGCTACTCGCAACTACGGCATCAACAATAAAGGTCGCTTCGTTGAGAGCGGACCAGGTGCCCGTGTCATATGAACGAGCACGGACAGGATTAGTGGTAGTTAAGAGCAGAGGACCGGTGTATAATGTTGCGCTGGTGTGAATTCCACCACCAATGAGGCGTGGGTCCGAGCCGTCGGTGGTGTAATAAATATCGCCACTTGCATTGGTGATCGTCAGTGGAGTCACACTGGAAATGTGTCCTCCATGCTGGCTAAATTCCGGAGCTGCAAGAGTGGGATAAAGTCCATCATCAACGAGTTGTCCGAGAACGGTTGAATTGCGGCCACCCGCGATGCTCAAAAGACTGTTCTTGGCACCAATCCAGTCGTTGCGGTCATGCGGAGGATTCGCCCCTTTGGCATCGCCCCATCGAGCCGACTCGGCAACAATCACTTGGTCTACGATGCTTGCCCGGGAATTAATACGGGCAGTCGCGCTCGCGGTGGTCAACACGCCGTCATTGAAGAAGGCCTTGTGAGTGCGGTCTGCCCAAGCCATAAAATATTCATTGCTACTAAAGGAATCAAGGTTTTGCAAAAGATCCTCGTGCAGGAATTGCGGATTACTGTAGGCAAATACAGCACGATTCGAGCTATTAAAAGGCCCGGTCCGGTCCCAACCGGAGAAGAGCGAGTGCTCGGCATCATGGGCATAAAACGCAAAGCCAATATCATTGTTGGTCCGATCACGGAGGGAGAAGAAATTGTTCGGTCGATCATTCCCCAGGAAGTTGGACAAGGGAGCGTCGAAGTTGCCCACCCAGAATGTCACCAGCATGAAGTCGATCAAATTATCCATATCGATCAACACAGGCAGGCTTGTGTCACGCACGCCATTGCTGTCGAGCCCCTGCATCTTGTAGTACTCCGCACGCTTGTTGACGAAGCCAGGATCGACCAGATTTCGCCCCATATCAAAAATGTCCTGCCAGGCATCAAGGTTACCGTCGGTCGCCTCGTTAGTATAGCCACCAGAGCTACCAGCGGATTTGACCGTATCGTAGTTTGCTTTATCTCCTCCAAAATAAGTCTCAGCGTAGGAAGCCTCGGCACGTTCTTGCGTCATGTATAGCCCCCAGTAAACACCGTTAATGTATATATGGTAATAGCGACTTCTGGTGTATGGCTGTCCCATATCCCGCTGGGTGTCGCGGGAAAACACTTCGCGCAGGAAAGTATTCCTGTTTGCGTCATTCTGGAATGCCCAGGAATAATTCTGAGATGTCCGGAGGTCGAGGTTGTCAAATTCATCGACTCCTTCATCCCCGAAAATCGGGAATCGCAATTTTGAATCACCATACTCGGCGCGGAAGAATAAACGCAAAGCGTGCTTCGGGTTGCTGCCACTCCGACTAAATCCACCCCGGACACGCAGCCCTGCATCAACTTGAAACCCTTCAAGATTGCCATCAGGATCAACGTAACCCGTCGGGAAAATTAACTCAGCCGACGCGGGACGTTCCCAGGCGATCCCCCGATTTCCGGGATTCGAGAAAATACCGCTGTTCCCGCTGAAATCATCCTGCTTCAGAGAAATCGAAATACTGGGGATTGCAGAGAGGGCATCCTTAACCTCTTGCACCCCGCCGATAGCAGAGTTCCCACTGTTCACGATATCGGAATCCATTCCGTAGTTGTATAGCTGGCCGTTGAAGGTCCCGCTGGCGGGCCAACCCGTTGGTGCGGTTTCGGATTGGGTGATGACATCATCGAGAAAAATATAAGTGTTCGTGTCAACGTTCGTCGGAAGGTAGCCCGTCCGATAAGCCATCGCACGCAAGACTGTGGTGGAGCTAATACCAATTGGACCGGTATACAGGGTGCCGGTGGTGGTGGTGGGTGCCGATCCATCAGTGGTATATCGAATATCAACAGAGGGCGTATTCGAGGAAATTGTCACCGAAATCGGCACGGTATAAAATCCACGATTCAACGAAAAACTGGTGTCGCGGACGTAATCGATCGCCCCGATGAGGTTTGTTGATGCAGGCGTCGGAGTTGTGAAGTAACCGAGCGTGTTTCCATCCGGGAAATATCCCCAGCTGATATCCTCGAATTGATTCGGATAAGGATTAAACTCCGAGAGGAAAGTAGTCACCCCGCCATCGACTTTGCTGAGCGCAAGATACTCACCACCGGCCTGGAGGCTAAAGTTGGTGTGCAGTTCAGATCCCGCGACGGCCCGATCTTTTCCAGAGGCGAAGATCATTAAAAAACCACCCGGTGCTAAATTCATGTTGGGCAGGCGCCACTTAGTCGGCAATGACGGGTCATCGCTAAGATAGTAATCGTTCAAGATAGCGGTGGTTCCACTCGGATTATGAAGTTCGATCCAGTCCGTGCTCTCACCGTCCTCGTCCAAAAGAATACTTTGGTTGGTTGCGCTAACTTCATTAATAACCGGTTCACCCGGAATGATGACCGTCACAGTAAGCTGCGAGGTATTCACCCCCTGACCATTAGTAGCACTGAGGGTGTAAGTAGTCGTTGTGGTAGGATTCACCGTCAAGCTTGTCGTTCCGGTGACATTGCTCCCGTTTAGGTCGAGCGCAGTGACATTGAGAGTAGACCAATCGAGCTGAACTGAAGTGCCCGGAGCCACAAGAATCTGATCAGCAGTGAAGGACTCAATAATAGGCTGGTTGGTAATATTGACCGTGACCTGCGCCATATTTGCACCATCAGCATTGCTCGCCGTAATGGTATAAGTAGTGGCGCTGCTTGGCCCCGGATTAAGGGTAATCTGCCCAATGCCGCCTGTGGTCAAGGGCAGGATATCCCCCACGCCTTGGTCGATACTTAACGAAGTTGCATTGATGCCAACATCCCACGATAAGATAATTGGATTGCCCGCCGGAATTAAGGGATGATCGACCGAAAATTCACGTACTGGAGGACCAGTGCTTCCGGCCAAGCCGCTTCCACCTGAATCGAGTTGAATAAAATACCGGCCGTCGGCTGGATCAGAGACTACATATTCCCATGTGGTGTCACCAACGGCTACAGAAGAGCCCGCACCAGCTTGGTGGGCCGTGATCATTTGATCGACCTCACCCGCATTATAGCCGTAATCCACATTCGTCGAGAGTGTGTGGAACGCTGCGATTTGGGAGTCATTAAGCAGGGTGGAAAACACCGCCACATCGTCGAGAGATCCACGGAACGAGCCTTGGTTACGCGATGTTCCGATCAAAAGATTCTCACTAAGATTACCACTGAACCCCCCGCTGGATCCTCCCCCCCCGGTCGCTACCGAAGCTCCATCAATAAAGATTTCCTGGGTAGTGCCGGAATTTGTCCAGGTCACATGGTGCCAGTTACCCGCATCGATTGTGGGACTTCCGCCTGAATTAATATCGTCACCCCAGTGTCCGGACCAGTAGCTGTTTCCTCGGGCACCGAGGTGGAGAACGCTACCGGAATTCCCTCCAAAAACCATGTTGTCGTTGATAGAATTATCGAACTTCACCCACGCCATCATCGAGTAGCTGGTGTTCCCATCGATCCCAAGGGAACTCAGGGAGCTACCACTGGTAATATGGGTGGAGCCCACTCCCTCATTTGCGTCAGCTCCAGGTTGAAAATTGAGATAGTTTCCCAATTCACCAGCGACGCCATTGACCCGATTGGCGTCTGCGGAAACGGTGATACTACCACTTGGAATTCCAACCGTTCCATTCGTGCCAGAGGTTCCCAAATTTGCGATGACCTCACCGGCCGAGAGAGAGCCCGGAGCCTCTCCATCAAAGCTATAATGGATAAGGAGAGC
>JAKMEV010000505.1:0-9037 GCA_022425785.1 Akkermansiaceae bacterium
GCTTCGGTATCTTGTCGTTTTTGTTTAGCGACGGCGTGTCGTTTTTCCTAAAGGATTCGGGGGAGGTTTTGCTTGGCTGTATCGAACGAAAGCTTGGCAGCAACAAATGCGCGCTCCAAGTCGACGGCTTGTTCCGGGATGGTTTTTTTTAGTGTTCGAGCGGTGGAAAGTTCGACTTTTTCGAGGCTGAACCTGGCAGTTTCCACGGAGGAACGTTGGCGCTTGAGAATAATTTCTTCGGTCTCTTCCGTCACGCCGTCTTCTTTATACATTTGCAGGAGCTGTTTCAGTTCCTCTTCGACATATTCGAGACTACGCTTCGCTCGTGCGAGACCCTCGCGGGCATTCTTTTCCTGAATCGCCCGGCTTGTTTTCTTGAAGTAGTCTAATGACTCCTGATGGCGTTCGAAGGCGATTTCTTCTCCTTCAAGTAAACGGGGAGTGGTGATTTCGAGGTCAGCCAATTCGCGTTCGGCCCGCGCCAAAGCGATCTTGCGGGTCGCGACGGCCTTCTTGCTCTCCGCGAGGTTTTTGTCGTAGTCCTCGCGATCGAAGGCAACGATGGTTTGGCCCTCTTTCACCGTCGCACCGTGAGGAAGAAGCTCTTTGATTTCGAATTTGCTCCACTGCTCTGGATACAGCTTATGAACGATAACATCGTTGGGAAGGAAGGTGGCGTCGATGGATAAGCTGGTTTCGAATGGTGTGCTTTTGACGACGTGCTCGCTGGCTGAGAGCACGGCAGTTCCGAGAAAAGAAAAAAGAAAGGTTTTCGTCATGTTGGTTGGCTTAGTGTCTGCGTTGATAGCTGCCTTTCCTAGCGAGGTAAAGGGTGCGATTTTTTTTCGATTTTTCAGAAAGCGGGACAAGATCAGAGACGACTTCGAATCCTGTTTTGCGGAGTTCTTTTTCCAGCGCGGGGTCCGGCCGGTTCATCACGAGTCCGAGAAGGCCGCCGTGTTTGAGTCTTTCGTTTAGAATGGCAAGGAAGTTGCTTGAGGCGAATGACCAACCCTTGGGCGCGAGAGTGTTGAGGTGGTCCAGGTCGGCAACAACCGCTTGAATGCCGCTGAATTCTTCCGAGAGAGGCTCGAAGGGGGACCTATGATCGAAATAGACCCGTTCATCATCGAGGGGATCGGTTGGTAGGTGTTTTGAAATCCAGTCAGGGAGCTTGCTTGATTCCGGCAGAATGACAAAGGACGCCTTTTGCTGGGGAAGTGCCTCTCGAGCGGCTATGAGAGAGTGGCCGAAACCCAGACCAAGAAAAACAATACGTGGCTGGCGGGCCGGTCGGAATGGTTTGGCGACGAGTTCGACCAGCTTGCGGTTGGAGTATCCAAGGTGGCTGGCGTCGATTTGATTACCGCTGCACTCAAGAAAGTAACGCCCGTCGTGCTCGATGAGATCGAGGGGAAGCTGTGTACAGGATTGGGACTGCTCGATGAAATTGCGGGGTTTCATTAGGTGTTTCGCGGAATTGCTCCGTGATGGGGAGGGTTGTCTTGTCAGATGGTGGGATAATCCAGTAGAAAAATTCGCAATGAGATGGAGATGGGGTGGTGTGGCTTAGTTTGACAGGTATTCATCACCGCGTATTTGACAGGGAGTTGTGAATAAGTTGTCGGCTTGGTCTTTCTGGATTGTTGTAAAATGCCTAATTTTATGACATCAACGAGCTCTATTCGCAATTTATTCACATGGTGAATGAATTGTGAATAGTAGAGAAAAGCGGGGGATAATAAAATCTCGCGTCTTTGTCCTTGCACCTTGGGCCTAAATAATTAGCTTCTCCGCGCACCGCAAGTTGGTGGCCGTAGCTCAGTTGGTAGAGCCCCTGATTGTGATTCAGGTTGTCGCGGGTTCAAGTCCCGTCGGTCGCCCCATTTTCAAAAGGCCGCTTCTCATTGTGAGGAGCGGCTTTTTCCTGATCTAGAGCGATTGTTGGAAGTCTTTAACCTTTTGGCGGGTGAGGAGGATCCAGGACGTAATAGGATAAATCATCATAATGAAAGCTCCGGCCACACCGCCGAATTTGTAGACCAGGCAGAGACTCTTCACGATGGTCTCGTTGGCGCCGGATATTCCGTCGCAGAAGGTCTGATAGGCTGGAAAGGCGATGGTGATGACCAGGATGATTGAGGCGATCTTGGCGATGATTGAGAGTAGACTGTATTTGTGGGAAAGCCCGACGCCCCAGCGGGCGTTGAGAAGCATGGCGAGGCCGCTGGTCAAGAGCATAGTGGCTAGGATCACGCTGAAAATCTCGAAGTAGAGGTTCAGCGAGAGCGCCTTGTCGAGAGCCTCGAGCGCTTCCGGAGTAAATTCGGCGGGAGCTTCCTTGTCTTGTTGAAATGACTGGAGGACGGAGGTTCTGGGATCGTTTGAACCTAGTTTATTGAAAATGATTCCTCCAAATCCCACTGTGGCGACCAGAAGGTGCAGGATCCCGAAGACCGTAACTTGGGAGGGTTTTGGGACTAGAGGAGAAACGCCATTGAGCTGGGTTTCAGACTCTGGAGCTTGGTAGGGGTTTTCCATGCTTATTGAGACTAGAGAACGGCCTATGGCGAGGAAAGACGAGAATCACGCCATGACGCTTGAATTCCAGTCCAATGACCGCTTAGCTCTCGCCCGCATGAGTGACGAGGCATTGGCGCAATTGGTTGGCGGGACCGCAAAGGTCCTTTCGGAGAAAGAATTGGCCGAAAAATTAAAGGAAGGAAGACCCCTCAGGATTAAGCTGGGAGTGGATCCCACCGCGCCGGATATCCACCTCGGACACACTGTGCCGCTTGAGAAACTGCGCCAGTTTCAACAATTAGGCCATCAGGCGGTGTTGATCATTGGTGATTTCACCGCAACGGTTGGAGATCCCACCGGTCGGAGCTCGGCCCGTCCGCCTCTCACGCGCGAGGAAGTGCTCTCGAATGCCGAGACGTATACGGATCAGGCTTTCAAAATCCTCGATCGTAAGAAAACAGAGGTCGTCTTTAATGGTGAGTGGTTTCGTAAGATGAGCTATGAAGAGGTTCTCCGGCTTAATGCCCGGGTGACGATGCAGCAAATGCTTCAGCGCGAGGATTTCAAGGAACGGATCGCGAAAGGCCAGGAAGTTCGACTTCACGAAATTCAGTATCCCATCATGCAGGGCTGGGACTCTGTGGAAGTGCGCTCCGATGTCGAAATTGGAGGAACCGACCAGCTCTTCAACATCCTCGTGGGTCGAGATTTGCAAAAAGAAGAGGGACAGCCACAACAGGTTGTCATACTCATGCCGCTTCTTGAGGGGCTGGATGGAACCAAGAAGATGTCCAAGAGTTCCCACAACTATGTAGGTGTGAACGAGCCCCCCAACGAGATGTTTGGGAAGCTGATGAGTATCAGCGACGAGTTGATGGATCGCTATTATCTCTTACTGCTCGGATCAGCTCGGGATGCCTCGCTTCATCCGATGGAAGCCAAGAAGGAATTGGCCCGGCTCCTCGTATCTCGCTATCACAGCGATGAAGAAGCGAAAGCGGCCATCGAATTTTGGAATTTACGTCATAGCAAAGGTGATGTGAGCATTGGTGCGGTAGATTATCATCCTCCCGGTGACCAGAGTAGTGTTGCGCAGGTCGTACAGTTGGCCTTTCTTGATGTCTTCGATCTTCAAAAGTCGCTAGGCGAGGTTAAAAAGCAATTTATCATTCCTGGAGCAGTGCAGTTGGACGGTGTTAAACTAACCGATCCGGCCGCAACCTTTGAGGCTCAGTCTGGACAAATTCTTCGATTGAGTAAAAAGCACTCAGTCAAGATAGTTTAACAAATCTGAGCATCTTCGCTGGCCGAGCTTGTCCGCTTGGCGTAGGTTCCGCCCGACAAGATATTATCTATGAGTGATTTTTTCTATGCTCTCCTCCTGATGCTGGTAGTGATCGGTATTTTTAACGTGATCATTTTTGTTCACGAACTGGGTCATTTTTTGGCCGCCCGATGGCGTGGGCTGCAAGTGGATCGTTTCCAAATCTGGTTCGGGAAGCCGATCTGGAAGAAGGAAATCAATGGCGTGCAGTATGGACTGGGCTGGCTTCCCTTCGGAGGATTTGTGGCTCTGCCCCAGATGGTTACCATGGAGTCGGTCGAGGGAAGTAATCGCGGCGAAGGTGAACTCCCTCCGGTCAGCCCGCTTGACAAAATCATTGTGGCTTTCGCGGGGCCGCTTTTTAGTCTCTCTCTCGCCGTTTTGGGATCGCTGTTGGTATGGCAGGTCGGGAAACCCCAGGATGCCATCACCTCAACGGTAATTGGTGGTGTTGTCGCGGATGGTCCGGCGGATAAAGCCGGTCTCCTTCCGGGGGATAAGATTCTCGAAGTGAATGGGGAGCCGGTGGATTGGTTCCGCGGAAGTATCTTCAAGGGAGTGCAGGAGCAGATCATGCTCACCGAGGGGGAAGTAGTGAAGTTCAAGATCGAGCGAGACGGAGAAGTTCAATTTGTGGAATCAAAGTTCGGTATTGAGGAGACCGCGTTTTTTAGACGGCGTGCTCTTCCTCGGGTTGGGATTGGTGCGGCGGGTCCCGCCATCATCGGGGAGATCCTCGAAGGTGAAAATGAGAGTCCTGCCGAGCGCGCGGGACTGAAAAAGGGGGATCAAGTGATTAAGGTGAATGGCGTCGAGGTCGTGGGGACTCTTCACGTGAGTCAGTTGTTGGCTGACAATGAATGGAAGCAAAGCGTTTTCCAAGTGAAGCGCGGTGATCAAGTGATCGAGTGCAGTGTAACGCCTTTAAAGCCGGAAGGTGAGATCTTTGAGGATCAGGATCCCAAGGTCGGGATTCTTTGGGATTGGCAAGCGAATATCGAGACTGCCATGGTGCATCCAACTCCGTATTTTCAAATTTTGGACAGCCTGAAGACAATGTGGGTCACGATTTCGAAGGTCACTTCCCCATCTTCCCATGTAGGTGTTGATCAGCTAGCCGGTCCGGTTGGAATCGCCCGAACCAAGTATCTCCTTCTCAAGACCGAAGACGGTTGGCTGCGGGTGATGTGGTTTTTCGTCCTCTTCAATGTTAATCTGGCGGTCTTGAATATGCTGCCCTTACCTGTCTTGGATGGTGGGCACATTGTCATGGCAATTATCGAGTGGGTTCGCGGTCGTCCGGTTAATCAGCGCGTGCTGGAGGTGGTTCAGACTGGATTTGCGCTACTCTTGATAGGCTTCATGCTTTTTATCACCACGAAAGACCTCGGAGACACGATTCCATCGGGCGGTAAGGGCGGTAAAGTGGTCTGGCCCGAGGTCGCCCAGTAGGGGGAGCTTGCGTCCTAGGAGGTGACCTGTCATAGCTACTGCCTCGCTTTTTCTGATAGAGATGAAACGCACCCCTCATTCCGTCAACGTCGCCCGGCTCACTTATGTCGTCATTTGTGAACTCGCAGGATTGGCGATTGCCCTGAGCACCCCCGCAATTGAACTATGGGTCGGATTGTTTGGAGCGCTGATCGTGGCCGGGTTTTTTATCTTCGTAGAATCCTTGATGAAGGATTTCACGCTGCGTGGGTTTTCAACCGCGACCTTTGGTGTCGCGATCGGTTTGATCTGCGGATTTCTTCTAAATCGTGTTGGAATCACTGACCTGGTCAAGTTGGCGACGAGTTCCTTCTCGGATGAAAGCGTAGGAGATTCACTGGTTCTGGCTCTCAATGTCGCGATCTATAGCAGTCTGGCATTTTTGGGGGCAGTACTCGCATTACGGAGTAACCAGGAAGATTTTTCCTTTATCATTCCCTATGTCCGATTCCGTCAGGATGCCGCCTCGGGACAGCCTCTATTGCTCGATGGCGAGGTCATTATGGACGGGCGGCTTCCGCGAATGATGGCGGCTGGATTTTTGACCGGACGGCTTCTTGTCCCGCAATTCGTGCTCGATGAACTTCAAGTCATGGCCAATTCTGCTGCGGCAGGGAAACGGCAGCGGGGACAACGCGGGTTGGAGATTTTGGATGAGCTGCAGAAAAATCCCGGAGTTCCAATTACCATTCATGATGCGCGTGGGATTGCTGAGGATGAATCATTTCAGGGGCGACTGGTACAGTCCGCCAAGTTGCTCGGAGCGCGCTTGGTGACCACAGATGAGAATCTCACCAAAGTGGCTCATCTCCAGTCGGCGGATATTATCAATCTGAATGATCTCTCGGATGCTTTGAAGCCAGCCGTGGTGGTCGGAGAGTCGATGCGACTTGCCTTGGTGCGTTCAGGAAAAGACGAACATCAGGCGGTGGGGTATATGCCGGATGGTACTATGATTGTGGTGAATCACGCGATCTCGAAGATTGGCACTTCACAGGATGTCACCGTGATTAGCACGCTTCAGACGAGCGCCGGCCAAATGGTCTTTGCTGAGCTTCACGATAACGAAGGAGAGAAAGGTGAGTGAGGTCAAGGCGATCTCAGTAACGCAACTAGCCCGCCGGATTCGGAATCTTCTTGAGATTCAAGTGGGCGAAATTTGGGTGGAGGGAGAAGTGAGCAATGTTCGCAAGCAATCGAGCGGGCATTGGTATTTTTCGCTGAAGGATGAGTCGGCTCAGATTTCCTGTGCCATGTTCGGAGCGCGCCGCCGGACCGGTAACGAAGTGATCGAGGATGGCGCCAAGGTGCAGGTTTTTGGGGAGACCAGTTTTTATGAAGCTCGCGGGAGCACCCAATTGATCGTTAAGAAAGTTCAGGCCGTCGGGCAGGGGGATTTGCAGGCGCGATTTGAGTTACTCAAGAAAAAGCTCAACCAGGAAGGGCTCTTTGACCAAGACCGGAAGAAGGAATTGCCGGGGTTCCCCAAAGTCATCGGGATCGTGACGTCCCCGACCGGAGCGGCACTGCAAGATATGAAGAATGTCCTCTCCCGTCGGGCGCCTTGGCTGACGGTTGTGCTTTTCCCGGCCCCGGTTCAAGGGAAAGGAGCCGAGCGAGGGATTGCTCGGGCGATCAGGCGAGCTGGGAATGCCGGGGCTGAGGGCTTGCCCCAGCCAGAGGTATTGATTGTAGGGCGTGGTGGAGGCTCGCTCGAAGATTTGTGGAATTTTAACGAGGAAATCGTCGCGCGCGCGATTGCGGATTGTCCTATTCCCGTTGTGAGTGCGGTGGGGCATGAAATTGATTTTACGATTGCGGATTTTGTCTCCGACCTGAGAGCTCCCACCCCAAGCGCGGCCGCAGAATTGGTGGCGCCGGATCAGGTCGAGCTGCGGGACCGTCTCGATCGGATGGGTGAGCGATTGACGCGAAGTGTGGAGAGTCGTCTTGATCGTCTTGCCGACCAGATGGATTTTTACGAGCGAGGGATTCTCGGGCAACCTTCGGAGAGAGTATTACAATCACCAACCTGGCAGCTCGAGAAGTCCCGGAGGTCATTTTTTCAGGCGGCGAGTGGCGCTTTGACGGAATTGGAAAACCGCATTGTCCATCATTCCGCCAACTGGCATCGTTATCATCCGCGGGAAGTCTTTAGACGGAGACAGGATCGCCTGAATGCGACACAAGAGGCTTTTCTGAGTGCTGCGGAAAATGCGCTAAAACTTTATCAGGAAAAAGTGCTTCGTCTGGAATCCGTTCTCCACGCTCTGGGGCCCAATAGTATTCTGGAACGGGGGTTTTCGATCACTTTTGATGAAGAGGGTGAGATTGTCAAAGACCCGAAGGAATTGAAGAAAGGTGACCGAATTGAGTCAATGCTACGTCACGGTAACCTCAGCAGTAGGGTGGAATAGAGCTCTGCTTTTGAGTGAAGTATGGCGATCTTTATCGCGCTCTTGTTCCTATTTTGAGAATGGAGGGAAGTTATTTTCGAACTCGGATCTGATTACGCGCAACATATCGAATTGCTTCAGGATGCTCAAATTATTGCCGATTCTGGTTGGACCTGGAGATTTTTTTTTGCGCAGCGGAAAGCCTCAGGATGGAAGCCGCTGGTAATTCGAAGCGCTTCGGTTGATCGAAACCAATCCAGGTGGCCACGACGCATTCTTTTCCAAGTGAGACAGTCCAATAGTCGGCGTGTGAGAGGGATTGTCCCGAGAAGAAAACCGGAAGGTTCTCGGGAATTGCATGATCGTTGAAAGCTGGGAAAATAGCCGGAGGGCGGGAGAATAGCGTTCGGTCTGTGCTTTCGACTTTGCGAATGAAGACCGTGGCAGGCCTTGAGCCGCCTTCGAGAATCGTGGCGTAAGCAGTTGCCAATTCGAGTAGGGAGACGCTGAGGGTGCCCCGAAAGAAGTCATCACCGTTCCCAAACGTTCCCTCGAGGCCAAAGCGACGAAGGAGCTTTGAAGCATCGTTGAATCCCAGTTGTCGACCGGTTGCGACAGGGTTTCCTTTGATTGGGAGATGCCCGCGTTCCAGGGAGGCTGTATTGATCAGAGCCTCGATCAATTGCGGGCCGAGATCACGGCGGGAGTCGAGGGCCCGGTTGAATCCCGTGGGGCGTTGTTCGCGACATCCAACGACGCCAAGGATGTCGCCATTTCTCGGATCGAGGGCGAGGCCGGCCATCTGGGCTCCTTCGGGAAGAGCGCTTGTGTTCACGAGATTCTCCAAGGCATGTTGAACCTCGATATCCAACGAGGTAATGACTTTGAGCCCCCCTTCTTTGATTTGAGACGAATCGAAAACCGTTTCAAGAGGCCGTCGCATCACCCGGGTGCCGTGACTCGTTTCGACAATTTCGGAGTTCGGATTCCGGAGTTCGAGGTCTTCACCCTTGATCTCTTCAACTTCGGATTCAGAGAGCTCATCAATCGCGACGAGACGGGCCAGGACTTCGTCGCGCTGTTTGAGGGCTCCTTTGAGATTTCGCCACGGAGAGCAGGCGTGGGGAGCTCTGATGATACCGACGAGCAAGGCACAGTGGTTTCGATTGAGTTCGGAGGTGGGCTTACCGAAGTAGCTCAGAGCAGCCTCCTCAATGCCGTTGCACCCCGAGCCGAAGTAGATGCGGTTGAGGTAGTGAGTGAGGATTTCGTCTTTGGTAAAATTGGCCTCGATTCGGTATGT
>JAKMEV010000584.1:0-4570 GCA_022425785.1 Akkermansiaceae bacterium
GACATCTTTCCCCAACGCTTCTCCTTGGCTCCTCTCCGGATTTCAAATGCTCTTCCCATAATCGTGTAACTTGTCTGAAGCCAAGCTAGCGGGCCGAAACGATTTTCAAACCTCAAAGTTTTCGGACAATTTGCTCCCTCCCACGCATTCCCTGGTCGCATCGCCAATTCAAAAGTGCCTAGCCATTACTTTAGCGTCGCGTTAGCAATTCCCATCCTCCTTTCAAAAATGACCTCGAAAAGATCACCCAATGATCGGCACCCATTTCATCTTCAGGCAAAATCTTGAAAGCAAATAGGCGACATCACCTTATCCCTTTGGGTCCTTATGAAATTCTTCCTCCGGCTCTCGGCGCTCCTCTGTTCATCACTCACCGCCAACGAATGGAAGCTCGTCTGGTCCGATGAATTCGATGGAAAAGGGCATCCCGACCCTAAAAAATGGGGCTACGAAAGTGGCTTTGTCCGCAACAAGGAAAAGCAATACTACACCACCAAGAGGCTCCAAAACGCGCGCCTCGAAAACGGTCACCTCATCATCGAGGGGCACAAGGGATCACCATCCCTCGATTCCCTCAAAAACGAGCCAACCAAAAAACTCCCCAGGATCAACTACACCTCGGCCAGTCTCCACACCAAAGGACTCGCCAGTTGGAAGTTCGGCAAAATCGAGGTCCACGCCAAGGTCCCCCAAGGCCTCGGTGTCTGGCCCGCCATCTGGACTCTTGGAGAGAACATAAGCACCATCGGCTGGCCCCGCTGCGGCGAAATCGACATTCTCGAATTCGTCGGGAAGGACCCCCAACACATCCACGCCAACGCTCATTTTCATCGCGACGGGAAACATTCCTCAGACCACAAGAAGAGGAAAGGAAACGAACCATGGAAGAATTTCCACACCTACTCCATCGAATGGGACGCCGACTGGATTCACTTCGCCTTCGATGGCACCCGCTACCACAGCTTCCGGGTCAACAAAGCTGATGCTGAAAAAGGAAACCCCTTCCACAAGAAACACTACCTCATCCTCAATCTCGCCCTCGGCGGCAGCTGGGGAGGAAAAATCGACGACTCCATCTTCCCCTGCCAATACCTCATCGACTCCGTGCGGGTTTATCAAAAATCAGCGGAAGAGTAGGCGAAGTCTACTCTTCCACTACCAAGACCCCGCGCGTGATTTGCCAGTGTCCCGGGAAGGTGCAGAGGTAAGGATACTCCCCCGGTTTCTTGGGCGCATCGAAATAAACAATATAGCGTCCTCCGCTCTGCAGGATGGGCGAAAAGGCCAACACTCCCTCATCCTCGATCACATAGTGTTTGGCCAATCCATCAGGACTGGAGGCCAGCTTCATCGATCCTTCCCCGACCCGCTGTAGCGCCTCGGGTGTCACGAGCACAAAATTATGAGGCATACTCGGATCAACATTGCTTACCGTCAACGCCACCCGGGCACCCGCTTTCGCTTTCAAAATCTTCGGGGAAAATTGCAGACCCGATACCGCCTTGATCTCCAATCGCTGAATGGCAGCCAACTCAGCCTCATCCCCCACGATCTTACTCAAGCCTTCCTGTTTGGTGAGGCGAGGATCGACCGGACTATCCCCCGGAATTGGAAAATCATTCCACTCGTTTTTCTTAATTTTGGTGTAGCCCTCGAAGTCGGTAAACGGTTCGCCCTGTTGAAAAATAGAGTAGTAAAGATCCGGAGCAAAGGCTTGTCCCTTCGCCGTCTTCAATTCGAGATAGAGGTGAAACTGCATCACCGGATGTAACTGCGGGATTTCAACAAACACACTCTTGCCATCCTGGAGTAATTGCAGACTACGAATCTTTACCCGGTCATGCCCTTGCGACCCCGGATGCTTCACCGAATATTCCGCCGATCCATAAGCACCGCTATAGAGATAGTTCCACTGCTCGGCAAAGGCCCGCTTTACCGTCAAAGACTTTGGATCAATCGCCTCATCAAAGTGGAGAATCAAACCATTTCCCCGAGTCTCAACTGAACGTGGCAGGATGAGCGACTCTCCCTTCTCCGTGTAACGCAGGCGCTCCAACGAGCCGTTCTCTCTCGCATAACTTTGCCAACCATCAGAGCCCGCAAAGTAAACTGCACCGTCGTATTTATTGAACCGCGAACGATGCGCACCTGAAAGAAAATCACCCGCCAAAGGCATCACCCCTCCCTGAACGCCATCGCCAATCTCTTCACGCAAAACAAGGTAGTGCTCACAATATCCGAACGAACTCCCCACCATCCGCCCTGAGAGCGGGCCGAGGCGATCATCCTTCGGAAGAAAAACAACATCGCCCGCAGAGTTTTCGATTCCGCGCGGGATAAAGCACATCGGCATCTCATAGCCATGATTCCCGAAACCCTTCTTCGGCCCAAAGAACCCGTGGTAACTTCCTTCGCCCACTTCAAAAATCCCCGAAGCCGGTTGCCAGCTTCCTTCCTGCGGCATCGCAAAAACAATCCCGCCATCCGGCGACACTCCGGTGCCATTCGTCCCCCGCAATCCCGTGGCGATCACTTCCGGCTTTTTGCCCGGGGTCCAACGCGTCATCCCAAACTGCTCGGAGCGCGTGAACCAATAAAATCGCCCTCTGTCATCTCGGTGCAAAGTCAACGCAAAGCTGTTCCCTTTCGCGGTTGAAAATTCATTGGTGAGACATTCGTAAAAGTCAGCCTCACGATCTCCGTTCAAATCCACCAATCGCGTCAGTTGATCCCGACCGATAACGTGCACACGACCCTCGTAAACCACCAAGCCAAGCGGTTGGTGCAGTCCGGAGGCAATCCGCTGCCAGGTCAACTCATTCAAATCCCCATCCACCCCATCAACCAACCAAACGTCACCCATCAAAGTGCACACGGCCACGGTGTCTTCATCGACAATGCCAACCCCGCCAATCCGCATCGGAGTCTTGAAGGGATTGGCGTCACGATAGGGAATGGTCAGCGTATCGATGACAAAAGGCCCTGTTTCTTTTCCAAGTGTCCCTTTTGTCGTTACCGTTTGGCCCGCCCAACGGGCAGGCCCTGCTGCTTCCAAATTCACCTTTTTCAAATCATCAAGCCGGGGAAGTGGGCATTCCAATTTCACTCCCACGGGCAAGTCGCCATCGATATTCAAAACGTGCACGGGATTGCCATCCAGAACCATCGGCGTATCCCAAACTTTGGCCTCTCCGATCTGATACCCGAAAACCACCCGATCTTTCAGCCGGTGAAAACCAAGATACTTCGTTTTGATTCCCTCGGGAATCTCCCATCGCGACTTTGAGAGATCACCAATCGGCTCTCCCTTGGCCCTTACTCCTGAGGTGATCCCGTATCGTCGCGACTCCCAGAGGACGAGATCTCCCTTCCACGCCGCCGCGTAGGTCAATCGCTCCGGATCAAATAACATCGTGTATTCCCCCACCCGAACATTCACCGCCTTGTGTGTCACCCCACCCTCATGACTGGTCACCTGCATCAGTAAACCGCCAAAGTCCATTTCATTGAGCCGCCCGTCAAAATTATCCGACTCGGGATTTTGCCCCCAGTGCCCCCAAACCCCGCCATCCAATCCGGGAAACTGCGGTAGGATTTTCGGCAACTCTCCCTCGTGAGCCAACCAACGAAGCGACTCGTTGCGATAAAAATCCCGTAACCGGTTCGCCGGAAAGGGCTCCACAGGCTCCTGTCCCCCGAGGTTCAATACCATTCCCACCAAGAACAAAGAAAGAAAAGCTCGCATCACTCGAAGGTGACAAAATCCCCCACCGCAAAGCAAGGCCAAGCCCCATAAAGTAAACGAAAGCGTCTACTTCTGCTCCCGCTTCACCACCTTCATCGCGCCCTTCCAGTCGCGCTGGAACGAGACCCGCTCTCGAAGCGTGTCTTTTTTCTTCCCCCCGCCGTGCTCGATCAAGATGACCGCCCGCTGCGATTTAATCATCGTCTCCTTGATCCGAAAAACCGGCGCGCTTTTGTGACGAACAAAACAATGCAGCGCAACATCCCAATGGTCCGCATTCCAAAGGTACGCCGCCGGCGAAAAATCATCCATCTCAGCCATCGCCACGAGCAATTCCCGAATCGCCGCCTCACCATGATCACGGATCAAGCGTTTCGCCGCCCGCTTGTTCATCACTCCCTCGACGTAAGACGCAATCGGATTCTTCCGCGATTCCTCCGCCTCCTCCAAAAGCGCCCTCTGGTGATGCGCCATCAGCTCATGCAACTCTTCTCGCTCGATCTCTCCATCCTGCCACTGACGAATCAAGACATTGGGCGTTGGAAAGGGCGCTAACTTCATTGGGAAGCACTTTACAGAGACACTGCCACTTGTCCACCCGCCGAGTCGGTGCTACCCCTCATCCATGCAGGTTCAAAAGGTCAAATACGCCCTCTGGGCCGCGGACCACCTCCGCGCCATCAAATTTTACCAGGACACCTTCGGGGCCGACCTTTCCTTCGAAATGGAAGTTTGGAGCGAACTCACCCTTTGCGGATCCACCATCGGGATCCACGGCGGAGGCGAAGGCAAACGCACCTGGACCGGCCTGAGCTTCCAGTGCGA
>JAKMEV010000516.1:0-3072 GCA_022425785.1 Akkermansiaceae bacterium
GTTCATCGGTCGCGGTGGGCAGCATGTCTCCCGCAAGTTGTTCGATGGTGAAATGATCAAAAGGCATGTTCTTGTCCAATGCGGGAACTACCCAGTCCCGGTAGGGGCAAATCTCGCGCATCTTGTCCTCGGCAAAGCCCCGGGTGTCGGCGTAGCGAGCCAAATCGAGCCAGTCCTGCGCCCGACGTTCGGCATAGTCTTGCGAAGACATTAAGCGATCAACCAATCGCTCGTAGGCGCCTGGTGCCTTATCTTTCGAAAAGGCCTCGAGTAATCCTCGAGACGGCGGCAAGCCGGTGAGATCCAAAGTAACCCGGCGAATCAAGGTCTTGTGATCAGCCTCAGGCGAGAACGACAGTCCCTCCTCTTCGAGACGTGCTCCGATGAAATGGTCAATCGGGTTCCGCCCTTCCACAACAGACGGCGCAACTTTCTTCGGCGGGACAAAAGCCCAGTGCGGTTGATACTTCGCGCCCTCCTCAATCCAACGTTTGAGCACTTCTTTTTCCTCTTCCGTGAGACTCTTATTGCTCTCCGGCGGAGGCATCACTTCATCCTCATCGGAATGCGTCACACGATGCCAAGCTTCACTTTCCTCCAGGTCACCCGGCTTGATCGCCTGAATTCCATCCTTCAACGCATAAGCGCCCTCCGGGGTATCCAAACGCAACCCGGCCTCCCGCGTTTTCCCATCAAACCCATGACACGCGAAACACTTGTCGGAGAGAATCGGACGAATATCCCGATTAAATTCGAGATGATCAGCCTGCGCAAACGAAGTCAGCAAAGCCACCACGACCGCAAGTCGGGCAAGCCTCGTTTGTAGCTGAATTTCATTTGGCACCGTCAGAAAAACCTACGCGGCCCCTCGCCAATGAAAAGGATCATTTCTCTATCCACCTGCTTCCTAAAGGGCCGGACCCACCCTTTCGATCGGCCCGACCTTGGTTATCCTACTTCTCTAACTCGATCACCGCTTCGGCGAAGGCGGTTCCTGTTTTTTCAAAGAAGGCAGCGCTGCCGAAATAATGATACGCTCTATTGCTCCCAAGTTTTTCCCAGGTATCGGGGTCCTTGTTTTTATTCTCGAAAGCTTTTCCGGCATCGTAGTCCCAAAAATCGGCGGTCTTCACGGTGATGACGTTGCCTTTGAATTCAGGCATTTGCGCGGTCGCGATTTGCGCATCGGCGAGAATCTTGGTCGTTCCTTTTTGCTCGGTGCCTTGGTGCCCCATCGCTCCAATCACAAAAGGAAGCTTGGGTGACTTTAAGTCCTTACGGACATCTCTGATGAAATGCGCCATGTTCTCCTGATAGGTGCTTGTCGAATGCTCCGAGAACTTATCGTTGAAGCCCTGAAACCAGACGAAGCCCGCAATCTCATAGCCCTGCCCCTTGTAGTTGGGCGCGTATGTTTTGAGATCACCGAGAGTCTCACCAACACTTGTCATCATCAGCCGGTAATAGTGCCCAAATCCCTCCATATATTCCTCTTTTGAAAAGGGCTTCTTTTTCTTTTTTGCCTTATCCTCCAGCGCCTGAATGAAGGCATCGTCCGGCTTCCGGCCACTGGGCGGCAGAAAATCCCGAAAGAGTGATTTTCCTCCCCAGGCTGCTTTGATGATCAGCACCTCTTCATCCAGCTTGTCACCGATTGTCCATCCAAAGGAAAGTTCGGGGCCAATCTTATCATTACTGGCCCCATAGCCCACGCTCATGGGCCCATGCATTTGCTTTTCGATATGATTGATAAAGACATCTTCCCTTTTAACAAACGTTCCACCTTGGTGGTATTTTTCGAATCCGGCTTTGAGCTTCGGATCTTTTAAGCGATTCTCGATCACAGAGGTCGTGCAATGACCTTGCATATTGGATTGCCCGGCCAAGATGTAGACCTTGAGCTTCTTGTCTTCCGCGTTGAGACTGTTCGATAGTCCGCAGGCAAGAATGAGTAGGGTGAGTTTTTTCATGGTTTTTTCGGATTAGATTTCTCGGGATTCTTGTCGCCAGACCGATACGCCCGGAAGGCTGGTTTACTTTCCACGCTGGATGTCTTCGTTGAGAATTCCTCCATCCACCCCGTGGTGCCGGAAAGTCTCCTGCACGACATCATCAACCCGACCAAAGTCCGGCATCAGAGCGATCACGAATCCGCGCACCGCCACCATGTTCTGAACGAACAGGCGCTGCACCAGTTCGACTTGATCAGGGCTAGGCATGAGAACTATGCAACTCTTCCGCGAAAACTTAGCAAAGTTATTTTTGGAGCGCATATTTTTTGCCAAACGATTCCCTGCGTGCAGGAAGTCGCTGATCAGAAAATTGTCATGGTGGGCAAGATCGTCGTCTCTCTGGTCGCCTGTAATGAGGAGGGAATCTCAAAGCTCACGATGCTGAAGACCCCAAAAAGGATCTGATTTACCCTTTCAGCAAACCAAGATCCTTCTTGCTACTTCCGAAAGAGCCCAAGTCCACATTGTGTTTGTGGAGGAGCTCCAGGTAGAGATTGCAAAGCGGGGTCGGCTTTTCGAGGACGGTGTGGGCTTGATGACGGTAGCCACCGCCTGCCACGATGGTCGGGAGATTATTGCAGGTATGATTTGAAGAATCACCGAAGTTACTCCCGATCACCACGGTGGTATGGTCCAGCAAACTCCCCTCTCCTTCGTCGATCTGATCGAGCTCAGCGAGAAAGCGGTCGAGATGTTTGACGATGTCGAATTCAATCCGGCTGAGCTTGCCAAGCGCATCAGCCTTGCCTCCGTGGTGCGAGAGAGTGTGCCAGCCACCGGTTGCACCGGGGACTTTGATCGCGCCGTAAATCCAATCGAGCGAAAGCGTAATGACCCGCGTCGAGTCAGTCTGCAACGCCAGCTTGGAAAGCTCAAAGAGATTGCGGACCTTGGTCGAAAAAGCGAATTCCTGATCATCGCTCAAGGTATTGGGAACTTCCGGCTTCTTGGTCTTGAGCCAAAATTCCTCATGCTTCAATTGCTCTTCAAGTTCTGAAATGACGGTCCGGTAAGATTCGATCTTCGAGGCATCCCCGCCCTTCTTCTTGATCTGCTCCAT
>JAKMEV010000545.1:0-3360 GCA_022425785.1 Akkermansiaceae bacterium
GCTTCGGCAATGAGAAGAGGAACAGAAATGATCATCGCGACGAGGCGGGGCGTGACGAGATAGTCGATGGGATGCACCGCCATCGAGCGGAGGGCGTCGATTTGTTCCGTCACCTTCATTGTGCCAATTTCAGCGGCCATCGCCGACCCTACCCGGCCTGCTAACATCAGTCCCGTGATTGAGGGTCCCAGCTCACGGAGCATAGCGACCGAGACGAGGCCCCCGGCAGCAGTTTCGAGGCCGAAGAGTTTGAATTGGAAAAGCGTCTGCGCTGCCAGCACCGCGCCAGTGAATGCGCCGGTGATAATGACCACCGTTTGAGAGCGTCCACCGATCTCCGCGACTTGTGCGAAAGTTTGTTTGTAGCGACGTTGGCCTTTGAGAAGAGACTCGATGACTCCGCCGACCAGATACCCCAATTGCCCAAGGTAGCTCATGAAGCTGAGCGTTAGGCGTCCGAGGGAGTGGAGGGGATTCATTACCATTCGCAAATCGATTCGATGTGGGTGGCGCTGCCGTCGCGGAGCCAGGCGTCGAGTTGGGCGGGGTCTTTGAGCTGCTGCCCACGGAGGCGGGGGACCACGATGAACTTCGAGGTGATTTCAGGTAAGGTAGTGAGGTCCCCCCAAAGTTTTTCGAATTGCGTGACGGGGAAGACGTCTTCTTGTCCATGACCCCAGCGCTTCTTCACGTCCTTGAGCGTGATGTAGGTCGGGAGATGGGAGGCGATGCTCCGCACGGCGGCGGAAATTTTTTCCTGATCGTCGGCGAGGATGTCTTCGCGGGTAAGGTCGAAGAGTTCGAGCAAGGCATCGAGGTCGATCCAGGTCGTCATCGAGTTGTAGTAGGAGAGTTCAAACTCGTCTTCTTCGCGCGGCATGGCGAGGCCTTCGAGGAGGCGAGTCCGGCCGTCGACGGAAGCGAGGCCCCCTCCACGGTCCTCGAGGCGGCGGGTGATGACTTCGAAAGTCAGCCCGGCCTCGCTTTGGAGGTGGTGCCCCAGAATAGCAGGATCAACATCGGCTCCGAGGGTGTCGATGTTGTGTAGCATGAGAGTTTTAAGCTGCGGACGTTCCTTGAGGAGTTCGGCGAGGGTGCCATTGAGGAAGAGGTTGGGCAGTTCGTAGAAGTGGCCGACCGGGTGGAGGCACTGGAGCGGCAGGTTGTCGTTGTAGTCGGTTGCTTCTCCGGCCGACTGAGCCCAGCCAATGAGAGCGGAGCGCAGTGAGTCGCGCATCTTTTGTTGCTGCTCGTCGAGGACTTGTTGGGGCATTTCTTCCCAGGCGAAACGAAGATCGCGTTCGGTGGGAATCATGCGCTGTCCCACGGAGCGGCCGGGGGAGAGATGCAATGGTCCGGGGTAGGAATAGTGATCGACGGTATCGAGGAAGTCGCTCGTAGGTCCGTGGGTTAAGTAAGAGGTCGTGAAGAGATGCGGGATGGTATTTCCGGCCTCGGAGCCTCGCTTGCGGGACTTGCCGAGGTGGGTCTCGATAAATGTGCGATGCTTTCCGCCGAGGCGGGCGAAGGGATGGAGGGCTTTGCAGACACCGGCGCCTTGGGTCCAGCGGGATCCAGCTCCGGCCGCGAGAGTTACCACGGCGACTTCGCCTTTGGCGAGTGCCTGTTGTCCCAGCGCGACCGCTTCATCGGACGGGCCTGTGGTGGTGAAGTCCGTGATGTCTTCTGCGGTGACGTCCTTGATAGTGGTGTTGGCGGAAAGGCGGTTTTGGGCCAGTCCGATGCGGCCGTCGCGCAGGTCGCGGCGGATTTTTTCGTGCTGGGCCCTGTCGAAGCCGTGCGCGGTGAGGAGTTCCTGAAGCGAGCTGTCGCCATCTTCTTCCCCGGCGGCGCGAGGAATGAGGGTGTCGAAGAGGGCTTGCACCGATGACTCGAAGGCCGGGTTGGTGCGGCATGCGCTCGCGAATTGGTCGAGCTCGGCGCGGGCGATGGGGGAAAGATCGGCGGGCGGAGTGCGAAGGGTTTGGCCCAGTGTAAGGTGGTAGTAGCTGGGGGGGAGAACGGCGTTTGCCCCTTCGCGGAGATCACCAAAAGTGCCGCGCGTGTTGATCCCGAAATCGTAGACGACCGGGTCCATGGCGAAGGGGAGGGCATTCTCCAGTTCGCGCTTGGTGCGGATCATGATCTCGTGGATTGCTTCGAGCGCTTCCGCTTTGCGGGAGGGTTCGACAATGAAGCCCATTCCGCCGCCGGACATGCCGCCGAGCATCCAGAAACCCCAGAAATCGTCGCCGAATTTTTCGGAAACGCGGGCGATGAGAGTTTCGGTAAAGTGGTTGGTGGCCCAGGGGATGATTGTTTGGAGCGGGCCGCGGAAGTTCTGGGTAGTGAGCTTCCCGAGGGTGCGAATATCGCCGGCGCGCAGGGCATTGAGGATTTTCTCGAGGAGGTCGAGGGCGTCCTGACGTCCCTGCCATTCAGCTTTGGAACGGAGGAGGTATTTCTCGGTGACCATCTCGAGAATTGGGCCGACATTTTGGGCCATGCCACCGTGCACGAGGATGAGGGAATCGGTGAGAGCCTGGCGGGCCTCGGTGGAAATTTCGTCGTCGCCAAAGACGTAGTGCTTGGGCATGAGGCGACCCCTGGAGACGCCGTGTTCGGGGTCGGTTTCCCCAGCGACTTCACCTTCGATGAGCTTGATGCCGGGCCATACTCCACCGGAGTCCTGCCAGCCGCCGCCGGAGCCGCCGATCCATTCGCCAAGAATGGCTCTCGCAAGTACGAGACGCCTCTCACTTTCGGTGAGTTCGCCCGTGAGTGATTTGGTTTGGCCGGTGGCACGCATGCAGGTGCTAATGAGAGCGGCGAGGAGATTGGTCGAGACGGCAAGGCGGGAGCCTTTTGGGATGTCGTTGACGGAGGAGATGAGTTCGATGCCGCGGCCGGGTCCCGCGATTTGGGCGAGGAGGTCGGCGAGGGATTTACCCGATCCTTCGATGCCCGGAGGGACAATCCCGGAGGCGATAACGGCGGCTTTGAGGAGGCCGAGGTAGTCTTTGGCAAAGTCGAAAACTTCGGCAAGGGCACTGATTTCGGCGCTGGCTTTGAGGTCGATGCTGGTGAGGCGTAGGATCGGTCGGTCTATGATGCGGAAGTAGGCTTCGACGGGCGGCTTGGGTGAGTCGTCACGTCCGTGGACGGCGAGGTCGACGGAGACGTTGATGACGCGAGCTCCCTGTGGGAAGTCCATGCCGAGGAAGAAAATGTCGGACCACGCGGAGTGGGTAAGATCCATGCGAACGGGCGTGCGTTCGCAGAGGACGGGAAAGAGATTGTCGGTGAGACTGAGGAGTTCGGGGCGAATGCGCAGCGGGTGGTCGGCGGGGTGACCCATGC
>JAKMEV010000552.1:0-6311 GCA_022425785.1 Akkermansiaceae bacterium
GAAAGACGGAGCTCGGGCCAATCGACTCGATTTGGCAAAGTGGTTGGTGGCTCCTGAGAATCCACTCACAGCCCGCGTGGCGGTGAATCGTTTTTGGCAGCAGGTCTTTGGCGTTGGTTTGGTTAAGACGAGTCACGATTTTGGAACGCAGGGAGAATTGCCCAGTCATCCTGAATTACTGGATTACCTCGCGTTGCGCTTTCAGGAAAAAGGATGGGATGTCAAAGCCCTGATGCAGGAGTTGGTGATGAGTAGGACCTTCCGTCAGCAAAGCCGTGCGGCCAGTCCGCGATGGGTGCAGGACCCTACCAATCGAAAACTGGCCCGTGGTCCGAGGATTCGTCTCGCTGCGGAGCAGTTGCGTGATCAGGCGCTCTTTGTGGGCGGATTGATCGATCTGAAAATGGGAGGTAAAGGAGTAAGGCCCTACCAGCCTCCGAACATTTGGGAGCCGGTGGCTTTCGGGGGATCGAATACGAGATATTACAAACAAGGGAAGGGCTCTGATCTCTATCGGCGTTCGGTTTACACCTTTTTTAAACGAACCGCACCGCATCCAGCAATGACGAACTTCGACGCTCCGGCACGCGAGCAAACCTGCTTGAGTCGTGAGACTAGTAATACGCCATTGCAGGCCTTGCAGCTCTTGAATGATGTGCAGCATTACGAGGCGGCGCGAGGGTTGGCAACACGAATGATGAAAGCTTCGCCGGAGTCAGCGGCCAGAATTGATTTTTCCTTCAAGAGCGTTTTGTCTCGCGCGCCTTCTTCGGATGAGGTGGAAATCATTTCCAAGCTCTATCAACGACAGTTGGCCCGGTATCAAAAATCTCCCGAGGATGCCAAAAAGGCCATTGGTTTTGGCGAATCGAAAGCTCCGGATGACTTGAATGTTCCGCAACTGGCGGCATGGACCTTGGTCGCAAATCTTATTCTTAACATGGACGAAGCTATCGTTCGCAACTAATCACCTTGTGAATCCATTTTTAGAAAATCAACTTCTTCAAACCCGTCGTCAGTTTTTTGGCGACACCGGAATTAGGTTGGGCGGAATTGCCATGGCCTCCTTGATGCGGGCTCCGCGAATCAGTGCCGCGCCATCCGAGGTGCATCCGGCATTGCCTGACTTGCCGCATTTTGCAAGTAAGGCGAAGGCGGTGATTTACCTGCACATGAATGGTGGTCCGTCGCAGCTCGATACCTGGGATTACAAGCCAAACCTACTTAAAGAATATCAGAAGAGCCTTCCCAAAGAGTTTCTTGGAGATCGGATTACCACGATGACCAGTGGTCAGGCGAAGTTTCCGGTAGCGCCTTCACGATTCAAATTTTCCCAGCACGGGGAATGTGGGCGTTGGGTGAGTGAGTTACTCCCGCATACCGCTAAGATTGTTGATGATATCGCAGTGGTGAAAACGGTGCATACCAATGCAATTAACCACGACCCGGCCTGCACCTTCGTCATGACCGGAAGCGAAGTGCCGGGCAAGCCGAGCATGGGATCGTGGATTTCTTATGGCCTGGGGGCTGAAACGAGTGACCTTCCGGCTTTTGTTGCGTTGACGCCAAACTTCCCGAATGGCTCGAATGCGCAGGCTCTCTTTAGTCGGATGTGGGGACCAGGGTTTCTGCCGGGACGTCATAGTGGTGTGGTTTTGCGATCAGGAAATGATCCGGTGCTTTATCTGGAGAACCCTCCGGGAGTAAATCGGGATGACCGTCGGGCGATGCTTGATTCTCTGGGAGAGCTTAATCAACGCGGCTTTGAGAAATTTGGTGACCCGGATATTCAGACGCGAATTTCCCAGTATGAAATGTCCTATCGGATGCAAGCGAGTGTCCCTGAATTGACAGATTTTAAGAAGGAGTCGAAAGCGACATTGGATTTATACGGCGAAGATGTTCATCGGGCGGGATCGTTTACTTCAAGTGCGCTTCTGGCCCGACGACTTGTCGAGCGTGGCGTGCGCATGGTGCAGATTATGCATCGGGGTTGGGATTCGCACGGGAATCTTCCCAAGGAGATGGGGAATCAGTGTAAGGATACCGATCAAGCATGTGCAGCTCTCCTCACCGACCTTAAACAACGCGGAATGTTGGATGAGACGCTCATTATTTGGGGCGGAGAATTTGGTCGAACGGTTTACTCTCAAGGAGCACTTACCGAGACTCGCTACGGAAGGGATCACCATCCACGCAATTTCTGTATGTGGATGGCGGGCGGAGGAATTAAGGGTGGCGTCACACTCGGTGAAACCGATGAGTATTCCTACAACCCGGTAAGGGACTCTGTGCACATCAACGAGATCAACGCGACCGTGATGCATTGCCTCGGGATCGATCACGAACGCTTTACTCTGAAATATCAAGGTCTGGATCAACGTCTTACCGGAGTTGAACCGATGAAGGTTCTCAAGAATATCTTGGCCTAAACGCTCTACTTGAGAGTGTTATCGTGATTCATGCGAAGACCCTCGGTGGAAAGGTGATCTGCGCTATGGCGGTGCGAGTTGGCTTGCTTGTTGAACGGTTGGGTTTTCCAGTCCGAGGAGGTTTTCTTAATCCGCAGCAGTCTACTGCGAAGTCGATCTCGTTTCCAGATCGTTGATGATCCCCTTGGCTTCTCCGAGTAGGAAGAGCGAGCCGGTAAGGATCGCTGGTGAGCTCATGCGGTTGACGACTTTAAGGGCGTCAGCGAGGTTTTCGTAGACGGTAGATGTCGTGTCTACTTTATAGGAATCGGGCGAAAGCCCCCGGATGGAATTCACCGGGACAAAGTGAAAGTGGTCGGCAATTGGGGCGAGGATTTCGAGAACGGAATCTACCGCTTTGTCTTCGACCGCGCCGAAAATGATCTGCGCTTTTTTTCCGGGAAACTCGAAATTCCAGGTGTTGACGAGAGCCTGGGCGGCGTGGGGATTGTGAGCCGCGTCGAGGATGAGGTGTTTTCCGATGGCCTCGAAGCGGCCGGGCCATTGGACCTTTGCCAGAGCGGTGTGAACGATTTCGTAACTAAGGGAGTAACCGCAGGAGATCATGGCTTCACAGGCCAGAGCTGCGTTTCGCCTTTGATGTTCGCCGGGAAGGTTAATGGTGTAACCGAGGAGGGGATTGGAAATGAAGGTAAGCGGTGCTTGTGCCTCGTTGGCCACTCGTTCGATGGCGAGTCTCGCTTCAGGTTCTTGATCCGACGAAAGAAGAGGCTTTTCAGGAACGGCGATACCGGCTTTCTCTTCGGCGATTTCGGTGAGAGTAGAGCCGAGCCACTTGGTGTGATCGAGCGCGATAGGCGTGAGAACGCAGACGTCGGCGGGGACTGCAGTAGTAGCATCGAGGCGGCCGCCCATGCCGGTCTCGAGGATGACGAGCTCGCAGTCGCAGTCACGGAAGTGTCGCATGGCAAGAGCGAGGGTGAGCTCGAAAAAGGTCGGATGGTGTTTCCAGTCAGCGACGAGCTCACGAAGTTCGGAGAGGAGCGCGGCAGTTTTGTCTTTCGTGATATCGATTCCGCCCACGCAAACACGCTCACGAAAGTCAATAAGATGCGGGGAGGTGAAAAGGCCGGTGCGCACCGCGATGCCGCGGGATAGGGAATCGATGAGAGCGCAAGTGGAACCTTTGCCATTGGTGCCTGCGACGTGGATGACCTTCGTGGTATGCTTTGGGAAGGCGAGGAAGTCCCGCAGAAGGCGGGTCGGATTTTCAAGCCCCAACTTAATCCCAAACATCTGGGTGGAGTAGAGCCAGTCGATTGCTTCCTGGTAGTTCACGGGGGTAGCGGTTATGCGCGCTCTTTCCAGGGTCCGCGGATGGCGAGTGTGAGCCCGGGACCTTGCATGTTGACGAAGAGGACCGAGCCATCGGGTGAGAAGCAGGAACCGGCGAATTCGGTGCGGTTCATGCCATTGCGGGCGAGGTTGTAGATTCTTCCGTCCGGAGTAATCCCGCGAAGGTGCGGGATGTTCGATTTGTGCTCTGCGATGAGGTCTTCGCAGATGATGAGATCACCCCAGGGGGCGGAGCAAAGATTATCGCCGTTGGTGACGAGGTCACTCTTGCTTGGCTGGAGGAAGAGTTCGAGTTGATCGTGCGGTTGTCCGTCTTTTCTTGGAATGAAGCGGTAAATTTGGCCTTGCTTTTGAGGGCCGCCATCGGTGCAGCAGATGTAGATGGAGCCATTGGTGTATTCGATGCCTTCGCCGCGGGCGAAGCGGGCGGCTCCGTCTTCGAATCCTCGAATGCGTAGGTCGTTTCTCGGAGAGTCGATGTCTTTTAGATTGATCCACTCAATGTCCATGAGAACGCCTTCTTTTACGGGAGAACCACTTCCTCGTTTGTTACGCAGGTCGGTCGAGGGCGCGCCTTTGATGGCGAGGGCCTGAAGTTTCCCTCTGCTGAGATCTTCTTTGACCTTTGGGATGAAGCGATAGATGAGGCCGTCGCCAGTGTCCTCGGTGAGATAGACGATGCCGGTATCAGGATCGACGGCGATCGCTTCGTGGCGATAGCGCCCAAGACCTTCGAGAGCGACGGCTTTTTGGAGTTGGCCATCGTCGCTGGCTTTGACTTCGAAACAGTAACCGTGCTTTTTACCGCGTGGGCTGGTGAGGTCGGCCGGCTCTTCGCAGGTGACCCAGGTTCCCCAGGGAGTTTTTCCGCCGGCGCAGTTTCGGTCAGTGCCAACCAGCGAGAGAAATTCACGAAGAACGACTCCACGTTTGAGGTCGTAGACAAGGTTGGTGGTTCCGCCGACGTGGGGGTATTCACCGCGCTTTCCGTGATCGTAGGGAAGGCTTTCGTCAAAATTATCGGGGACGCCACTACTACCGTAGGGACCGGTTTTTTGGGCGTCGGCTCCGAGTTCGTGGTTGCGGACCAGAACGACGGTGTCGGCTTGACCTGGGAAGCAAGCCATGCCGTCGGGCATACCGGGAACCTGAAGGCCATCGTCCATGGTGTTGCCGCGTTTGGAGATGATCTGGTAAGTAAAGCCTTCGGGGAGATCGAGAATGCCGTCGGGATCCTCGACTAGATCGCCGTAAGGAGAAATGACGCGATCGCTTTCCTGGGCACTGAGGTATTTTTGCAGTCCCAGGTATCCGAGGGCGCAGGATGACGTGGTGGTAAGGAAGGTACGGCGTTGCATGATGAGTAAACTACGAGTGTGGCAGAGGGAGGCTTTCGGAGATTAACCCCGGACGAGAGTGAGAATAATGACTTGGTTGACGCCGCCGTCCTTCAGAAGGGTTTTAGTGCACTCGTGCGCGGTCGCACCGGTGGTGAAGACGTCATCCACTAGGATGATGGTAGAACCTTGTAATCTCGCAAGTGCTGATTTGCGGATTCGGAAGGCTCCGCGAAGATTGGTGAGACGTTGTTTGCGGTTGAGTTTGGTTTGGGTGGAGGTGGCCCGAATGCGGCGGAGGGATTGCTGCAGCGGGAGCCCGGTTTGGGCGCCGAATTCGCGGGCCAGCTCGTGTGCTTGATTGCCCTGCCGCCATTGTTTGCGGCGCCAGTGCAGAGGAACGGGAATGACTATAATTTCCTCTTTTGGGATGTCCTGCAGTCGTGGGTCCTGTTGCCAAGATTCGCATAGGATCGTTGCGAGGTCCCGGGCGAGGTAGAATCGTCGCTGGTATTTGAGGGCGTGAACGAGATGGAATGCGGTGCCTTCGCCTTTGAGCGGAGCAATGGCGAATTTAAAATCGTGAGTGATTCCGTGGCAATTAGGGCAGTCGAATTCCTCGTCGAGATTGCCATCAAAGGGCTCGCCGCATTTTTGGCAGAATGGCTGATGAATACGCGGGAGTTTGTCGAGGCAGGGAGAGCAAAGGGTTTTGCCATCCTGAAGCCCGGAGCTGCAGAGCTCGCAGAGTGCAGGGTAGACGAGGTCGAGGAGTCGCCGGATCATAGGGAGGGCGTTTCTGGAGGGGAGGATTTGCGAAGGTAAATGACGATGATGAAGCCGGTAATGATGAGGGCGGTAAGAGGGAGAACTCCCTCCCTGATTGAGTCTCCAAGATAAATACCTGCTCCATTGGGATGATTTGGCTGATGTTCGGTGAGTTTCAGATAAAGATGGACTGAAAAAATCCAACCGGCGTGCATCCCGATCGGAAGCCAGATTGAACCGGTTCGCTGTCGCGCGATGGCGAGGATAATGCCGGTAAGAAAAAGGCTGGAAAAAGCAAAGATGAGGAGTTGGGGCTCAAGGAATCTTTGTCCGATCAGAGCAAGCATCTCGAAACCCGCCGTGAGAGCGTAAGGATTTGAAACATGGGTGCCAGATGGTGGTTGAAGAAAATGGACGA
>JAKMEV010000555.1:0-14005 GCA_022425785.1 Akkermansiaceae bacterium
ATCCTCCCGCCCCCATGCTTCACGGAATTGAACTCATGGAAAAAGGCGATGTCGTTGACGCGGCTGAGTTTGCCATCGGAAACCTCGAACTCCTCAAGCCGCACCGTGAATTCCCTCTCCTTGCCATCTGGATCAGTGAAAAACTCATGGCTGCCGGCGACACTGATCGGGGGCTTCTTTTTCTCCGGTGGGCTGCGGAAAGTGACAGTTCAAATATTGCTGTCGTCAATAACCTCGCGTGGCAACTAGCCACCAATCCCAGCGAACGCGTTCGCAATCCCCAACTCGCTCTTCAATGGGCTGAGAAGGCCAACACCATGACCGGAGGAAAACACCCCGCAGTTCTGGATACCGTCGCCACCGCCAACGCCGCCGCCGGTAATTTTGACAAGTCAATCCAACTGATTGAACTTGGCATCCGGATCGCCACTACTCAAGGCGATGAGGCAGCATCTGCTCCCATGAGAAAACGACTGGAACTTTTCAGGGAAGGAAAACCCTTCCTTGAAACTCCCACCTCAAAATAACCGCCCAGGTAAATCCCTGTTTCAAACCGGCGCCAACCATCCAGCAGCCGAAGCGGACCTGAGTATGATCGCGAGGGATTAATCGCTTGTTGGAATGCAAGGAACCAAAATCAAACCCATAATGATGGACATCACAGTCCCCCTCAAAGACCAAGACAACTTCGTGAGCCCCTCACAAACGCCCCGTGAACTTTCCATGAACCTAAAAGTCACAAATAAGGCATAATCGGCCCTTGAAATATTACTGCCAACCCCTCGGTATCGCTTCCACCAACTCTGCCACACACCTTCATGTCTCTATCCAAAACTTTTCTCCTCACTATCGCCCTCACTTCCCAGGCCCTCGCCGCGCCCAAGGGCAAGATGACCCTCCCCGACTTCACCAAAGGCGACCCCATTCCCAACGGGGCCAACCACGACTGGAATCTCGGCGCCACCGGGGCTCGCGGCTGGATGTTCAGCGACAAGATGGTCACCTCCGATACCCGCCAAATCATCATCACCAAAGTCGCAGAAGGCTCACCCGCCATTCGCATTCTCGAGGTCGGTGACGTCATCCTCGGGGTGAATGAAAAACTCTTTTCCTACGATCCCAGGACCGAATTCGGAAAAGCCCTCACCACTGCCGAGGCAAGCGGCCAACTTCCCCTCGTTCGCTGGCGCGACGGGAAAACCGAAAATGTCACGATGATGTTTCCCATCCTCGGAAGCTACAGTGCCACCGCTCCCTACAACTGCGACAAGTCAACTCGCATCCTTGAGGAAGGCTGCCGCTCGCTCGCAGACAGAATCTCCGACCTAAATTACAAACCCCGTGCCATCACACGTTCCCTCAACGCCCTTGCCCTCCTCGCCAGCGGCAACCCCGATTATATCCCCCTCGTTCGCAAGGAAGCCCATTGGGCCAAGGACTACACCACCAATGGATACAAAACTTGGCACTACGGATACGTCATCATGCTCCTCTCCGAGTATATTATGGCCACTGACGACCAGTCCGTCATGCCCGGCCTCAAGCGCCTCGCCAGGGAAGCCACCGAAGGCCAAAGCATCGTCGGCTCCTGGGGCCACAAGTTCGCCCTCGAGGACGGACGCCTCGGCGGCTACGGCATGATGAATGCCCCCGCGCTTCCTCTCACCACCTCCCTCGTCATGGCCCGCGCCGCCGGAGTGACAGACCCGGCTCTCGATCGCGCCATCGAACGCAGCGCCATGCTTCTGCGCTTTTATGAAGGCAAGGGCGCCATCCCTTATGGCGATCACCATCCTTGGACGCAAACCCACGAGGACAACGGCAAGTGCGGCATGGCTGCCGTTCTCTTCAATCTCATGGGCGAAAAGAGACCCGCCGAATTTTTCTCCCGTATGGCCCTCGCCTCCCACGGACCGGAACGCGACGGCGGACACACCGGCAACTTCTTCAATATCCTCTGGTCCCTCCCCGCCGTGGCCCAATCAGGTCCAAACGCCACCGGAGCCTGGATGCAAGAATTCGGTGGCTGGTATTTTGACCTCGCTCGACGCCATGATCACTCTTTCCCTCATCAAGGCCCGGCCCAAATGAAGAACGACAGCTACCACAATTGGGACTGCACCGGCGGCTTCCTCCTTGCCTACGCAATGCCACTTAAGAAAATCTGGCTCACCGGAAAACGTCCTTCCGTCGCCCCTCAACTCGACGCCGTCTCCGCCCAGAAAATCATCCTCGCCGGTCGCGGCTGGACAAACAAGGACCGGAACAGTGCTTACGACAAACTCGACCCCGACTCACTCCTGGAGAGCCTCGGTAATTGGTCTCCCATCGTTCGCGAACGCGCTGCGATGGCTCTCGCCCGACGCAAAAAGGTCCCGATCGATCCCATCATTAAGATGATCGACAGCACATCTCTCTATAACCGCTACGGAGCATGCCAGGCTTTGGCACACGTCAAAACCTCCTCCCCTCAAGCCGTCATCGCCTTGAGAAAACAGCTTAAACACGAAGACCTCTGGCTCCGCGTCAAAGCCGCTGAAGCCCTCACGCACATCGGACAACCCGCCATGGAAGCACTCCCCGAACTCCTCACCATGATCGCCAAAGGCCCAACTCCCAAAGACCCGCGCGCCATGGAACAACGCTACCTCAGCTTCGCCGTCTTCGGAAAGCTCCTTAAAAAATCGCTCGATGGCGTGGATGAAACACTCCTCCAGAAAGCCATCGTAGCCGGCCTCCAAAACCAAGACGGCCGCGCCCGCGGAACGATTGGTGGCATCTACCAAAAACTCTCCTACGAAAAAATCAAACCACTCCTCCCCGCCATTCACGAAGCGATTGTCACCCCTGCACCGAGCGGAATCATGTTTGCCAGCGGCGTCCGGGTCTCCGGACTCGAAGTCCTCGCAACACACCGAATCAAAGAAGGCCTTCCGCTCTGCCTCGAAGTCATGGAACTCACCAAGTGGGGTAAAAACGGGAGAATCAAGAGATGCCTCGATGCCCTCGAAAAATACGGTCCGGCCGCCAAGCCCTTGTTGCCAAAACTCAAGCAACTCGAAAAAGACCTCTCATCACATCGCGAGGCAAAAATGCTCGAAGCTCACACTAAACGAGTCCGCAAAATCATTCAGTCACTCGAAAAAGCCACCGACAAGGTCGAGCTTCGCAGTATTCGCTAGGCCATCAACTCAGCCAGCGGGCCACTTTGATCAATCGCCTCACTGAGTCCAAGATCACGATCACCGAAGTTGTCCTCCGGCAATCCCGCTCCGTGTTGCAGCGACATCAGAAAGTTCGCCAGCACGCGATGCCCCGTCTGATTGTAGTTCGGATAGTGCAAATAACGGCCGGTCTTAAACGCGCCATTTAAATTCCCCAGCACCATCATTGGCATATTTTCGTATCCGGTATGATGCTGCGCTCCGGCGTCGCTCAGGAAAACAATCACGGTGTTATCAAGCATTGTGCCATCCCCTTCCGGAACCGCCTTCAGCTTCCCGGCCATTCCGGCGATCAACTCCATTTGATAGGTGCGAATCTTCTCCCGCATCTCACGACCCTGCTTCCAGTTCGAATCAAAGCGATCCTGCGTTCCCTCAACGTCGGCGGTATGCCCGATCTCATGCACCGAGATCGCCTTCATCCGCTCATGATCAAACCCCTGATACCGCACTTCCAGTTGATCCGCCCGAATCGTGACTACATTGGTCAGTCCCGTGATCAATGACGACGTCGCCAAATCAAAGTGCGCTTCCAGACGATGTGTCTCGGTTTCAGAGGTGAACTTATCATCTAACTTCGGCGCGCTCTTCGCCAACGAATCGCCCATGCGATTCAGTTTCACCTGACGATCCCGCAGCGACTCGAAGCCATTCAAATAATGATCCAGCTTCTCTTTCTCAATCGAGTTCAGCGACTTCTTAACCCGCTTCACATCATTGACCAAAAAATCCATCAGGTTCCGGTGCGCCTCCGCCTCGATCTTCGCCGAGTCCCCCGTCATCACCGTTCCAAAGATCTCCTTGTAAGCCAGCATCGCCGACGCAAAAGCCGGTGTGCGCGTATTCTTCCCCTGCGCCGAGATATCGAGATATCGAAAGAGCTCATCCGGCTTCGTCCCAATATGAAATGCCAGATGCGGAAAGATCCCCGGAAACTTTTTCGCTAGCAGGGCATCGAGCGTGGCCTTTCGCGGCGGAGCATGATCGCCCGAAGTATACGCCCCCAACACCCCAAAGTGCCCGCCATGCGGACCTTTGCAAATCTTGCTCGAAAGACCCTGAATAATCGACAGCTGATCTTTGAATGGCTCCAAAGAGCGCATGCTCGGATTCAAGGCCAAATCCCCCAGCGGACGGTCGATCAATTTCTCCGCCTTGAATTTATCCGCCCCAAAATCCTCCATCCCCTCGGGCATGATGCCATAAGGTCGCAGCCCGTTCCCCCGCACCACAAAAACAAATCGCTTCGGCATCCCTACCGGATCACCCGCCGCCTCGGCGCGCATGCGTTGCATGAAGGGCGCAAGCGCCAGCGAACTAGTGCCGATGTTTCTCAGAAAATGTCTTCGATTGATCATGGTTTGTTTGGGGCAGGATCTTTCCGGTATAAAAATGAATCGGAACTCAGGAGAGAGGTCAGCATCGCTTTAAAACTTCCGCCGCTTTCAAGATAGACCCGATCAGCTTCTATCAACGTGGGCGAATCACTCAGTGTTTCATTCCGCCCCATCCAATATCGAAAGGCGTGCCGAACAAAGGACTGACGCACCCGCTCGGATTTCGCCAATCGATTCGCCAGTTCAATGGCATTCTCAAACTCACCATCCAGCTTTGGATCCCCCGTCCCTGAAAGCACTCCGCTTGCATCCACCGGCTTCGTCTCGGCTACCGGAGGCTTCATTTCCGCCAAACGCTTTTCCAGCCCTTCAATCCTCCGCGCCTGCTCCGCATCATCCACTTTCAACCAATGATCCCGCTCCTTGGTCCAACGCTTCACGTTGTTCTCATAACCCCGCAGCGCCGCTTTGTAGCTCTTCACCTCTGCCTCCGGTTTCTTCAAGTCCGCCAAGATCTTCTTGGCATGAGCCACTTTCGCCGCCCGACCCTTGGCATCATAACTCTTCCACTCCTTCAGTTCCTTTTCCCAATTCTTCCTCTGGCCGTCATACTTCCGCTTCGCCTTGAAGTAAGCATCAGCATCGCCCAGGACAATCAGCTTCCGGTACTTCCCAAAGTCATCGTAAGCCTCAAAAGCCTCCCCCAGCGGATTCATCTTCTTGTGACAACGCCAGCATTCTTCTGCCCGCACGAGATCCAATCTCTCCCGCAGCGTCCGATGCGGATCTTCGGGCACTTTCGCATCCACCCCAATCGGCACCTCCGGCACCAGATCCGCCAAAAGCCGTTCCCGAATCCACTTCCCTCTCCGAATGGGGTCATTGTCAAAATTCCCGCTGTGCGCCACAAGCCAAGCCGGATGAGTCAACATTCCCGCGCGCTCTTCTTTTGGAAATTCCACCAAATCCCCCGGATCTCTCCGCACCGACTTGGCCCTCTCTTCGTTAAGATTATAAGCCCTGACATGATTGCTCCCAATCCCCGGCCACTTTCCTGATTTCGCGATCGCTTCGAACTCCTCGCCATACTGTTCCTTGATCCCGCGATAACGATTATTCCCTCCCAACAATCCCTTCATGCGATCCTCTCGCAAATAATCCATCGGATAGTGATTGCTCGTGAGTAAGGTCGTCAGAACGTCCCGGTCTTTCTCCAGCGCATGCAGCACAAACATATCGGCATCCTTGCGCAAACGATTGGCATGATGCTCGTGACTCCGTTCCTTGTCCTTAAAAACATCACCCACCGCCATGTATCCAAAAAACTCCTGGAAAAAGCGCAGCACCCGCGGTGCCACATGGTAATAATCATCTCCCCACCGATGGTACATCGGGTAACTCCAATACCGCTTCTGTGCATCCTTCTTTTCGAGGATCTTTCGCACTTCCTCCGCCACACCATCAGGCGCATCCAAATTCCCCTCGCCCGCCGCCTTCAACAAGTCCGCATTCGGTTGATCAAAAAAGGCAAAAGACAAGGCATAGGCCGTCTCGATTGAATTCAACTTCCTTCGCCCATCGGGCAATGCCTCCCCCATCCCCACCTCGACGCGAAAGACAAATTCCTGCGACATCAACATCCCCTTGATCAGAGATTTGAAGCCCAGGGAAAGCCCGCCCAACTCACGCCCCTTTTCAAAAAGCACCGCGACATAACGCTCGCGATCCTCCGCCGTTGGTTTCCGTTGAAAAATCAATTTGAACAACTCCACCATCGCCCGCTCGACCTGCTCCTCCTTCGGCTTGACCCCGTCCTTAAACAAGGCATTCAAATGACGATTCATGTGCGACCGCTTCGGCGACACCATATGCTCCGCAATCAAATTACTGTTGCGCATCATCGTGTTAATCGTCGCCTCATCCGCAAACAAGCTGGCATAATCCTGAATCCCCTTTCCGCCCATACCCAAAAGAGGCTGCGACAACTTCAGACCGACCTCCTTTGAAAAGCGCGCATAAATCTCCGGACTCTTCCGCCACAATCGCGACGGCGAAGACGCCGGACCTTTGTGATCCCCACTGAACAAGTCCTCATGACTCACCCGGTTCGCCTGATTCGGCAAGGCCAACTTCGCCGGATCATGACCGCGACCAATCTTAGCCAACTCCGCGGCAATCCATCCCTCAATCCGACTCCGCTCCACCTTCGACGGTTGGGGCTCATCTTCCGGCGGCATATCCCCGAGACTCACCATCTCCAAAATCTTCTCCCACCGCACCGTCTCCTTCCCGTTGCTGATCACCCCATCAATATCATGCAGCGCAAAGTCCGCCTTCTGCTTCTTCTCCCCATGACACCCCGTACAATGCTCTACCAAAAACGGCTGAACCACTTTCTCAAACTCCTCCACCTTCGTCACCTCATCCGCCCCGGCCTCCATTCCGAGCACAAAACCAACAAACCCATGAACGAACCATTTCCGCATTCTGCCCGGAGACTACGAACCTCTCCCCAAATTCCAACCACCGAATACACAGAAGACGCAGAATTAAGAGGCCCCAAGATTTGCGACGTCTGCGGTCAGCCGTTTTCTCTTCACCGCCCCAAAAGGGCACACCAACAAAGCCCAGGGCAACGTCCCGGGAGAAAGTAAAAGAAAAAGAGGACAAGCCCGGTAATCTTCCTCTCCAATCCGTTCACCCGCAGTCCGCCCCCCTCAACATTTCCTGTCCCAAAAAAGCTAACAGCCAATTGCTAACCGCTAATAGCCATCGTTCTTTGGCATCTTCGCCTTCTTGTCACCCTTCTTCTTTGACATCATCTCTCTGTTTGCGAGGCTCCGGCGTGATGAAAAGAACCCTTTTTCCCGGACTCTTCCTATTAAGCTTCGCACTCTCCCATGGTCAGGATGTCCCGCCGACTTCCATCCCTCTTGAGAAGACCCGGACCTCCATTCTCTCAAAGGACACATCGTCACTGGACTACGGAAAGCCCGCGACCAACTTCCGCCTCTTTTTGAACTACACTTCCGCTAAAAGCCTCTCCCTCAATCTTGGCGGACACCCCATCGAGCTCCCCGCCGGTGATAGGTCCACCGCCAACCTCACCTTCGAGCACCTCCCCGATTCCCCCGCCCTCGTCCACCTTTCCACCTCCGGAGATCCCACCATCCAGCGCATCAAGATTCCCAACACCCTTATCTCCGGCGGAGACATCGCCTTCAAACCTCTCCCGGGCAAAGACTTCCCCATGGACAAGGCCTTCACCTTGATGGCCCGGTTTAAAACCACCGCCGAAAACGGCACCCTCGCCGCCATCGCTCCCCCCACCGGCAAGTGGGAGGCCGGAGGCAAAACCCTCTTCCTCAAGGGCGGTAAGCTCACTTACGATGTCGGTTGGGAAGGCGCTATTGGAGGCGGCAAAAAGGTCAACGACGGCAAGGAACACATCGCCGTCCTCTCCGGAACCGAAAAAGGCGGAGCCGCTCTCTACCTCGACGGACAGGAAATCCAGTCCAACAAAAACCTCACCTCCAAAGACAAATCCGGGCACGTCTTCAAGGTCGGCTCAACCACCCATGACTTCGCCGGTGATTTCAAAGACGGCTCTATCGAGCAGATCCTTTTCTGGAAGCGCACTCTATCCAAAGACGAGATCAAGTTGATGGCTCAGAAAAAAGTCGACCAAATCAACACTCCGGACTTCCACTGGAGAAAGCCCGGCAGGACCCAACCTGCAGCCGAGCGGGAGTTACTCACCACCTTTACTCACGCCGGCTATCCCACCACAATCTCCGTGACCAAAACTCCCGGACTCACTTTCCACCAGGCTTGGATTCAACCTCTCGAAGTTTCCGACCACAAAGCCCTCGTCGCCGACTGGGGAAAGGACTCCTTCAATCGCGGTCAAAAAATCTACCAGCAACTCTGCATCACCTGCCACGGCACCGTCGAAAAGGAAGGCTCCATTCCCATTGCCCTAAAATTCCACGAAGGGAAATTCAAGAATGGCAAGGATCCCTACCGCATGTGGCAGACCATCAACAAAGGCTACGGTATGATGATGCCCATGCCGCAGTTTTCCACGCGCCAAAAATACGACGTCATCCACTACATCCGCGAAGAATTCCTCGCCAAACATAATAAGGGCGAACTTACCAAAGTCGACGACGACTATCTCAACGCTCTCCCCCGCGGCATCTCCGGCATTGAGGAGAAAGAGTCCAAGAAAACTCCTCCGCCCTATGACATGATGAACTTCGGCAACTACCTTTTCTGGACCTATCAAATCGAACCCGGCCCCCTGAACGAACAGGTCAACATCGCCCAGAAAGGTCTCGCCATTCGTCTCGATGACGGACTCGGCGGCATTTCGAAAGGAAGCTCCTGGGCCATTTATGATCACGACACCATGCGCCTCGCCGCCATCTACACTGGCGACGAATTCGTGGACTGGCGCGGCATCGCCTTTGACGGCTCCCACGGAACCCACACCTCCATCACCGGCAACCGCATCCTCGTCACCAAAGACCGCCCCGGCTGGGCGCATCCTAGAACCGGCTCATGGGATCCCCTCCGCGTCAAAGGCAAAGACGGACGCCTCTTCGGCCCGCTACCAAAGGACTGGGTTTCCTTCAAAGGTTTGAAAATCACCGAATCGGGCCCCTTGCTTTCCTATAAAGTCGGCAAGGTCGACGTTAAGGAAAAGATCTCAAAACGATCGCAGGGAGCCTTCCGAAGAATCATCTGGGCTGGTCCGGGAGAAGGATCAATCAAGATCAGGCTCGCAAAGCACGATGGCCCTTCCCCCGATCCCGAACTCACAGTTGAGGACGGCGCCCTGTGCCACGAAATCAAACTCACCGACGAAACCGTCGGCGTTTCTTATTGGATTCAGTCCGATGGCAAGGTCTCCATCGAACCTGTTCCCGGTGACCCGGTTCTTCGTGATTCGGTCGTCAAAAAATCCCCCGTCACCGTCACCACCGAAATCGAACGTGGCGACGAATCCGGCCCCTTCGCCGTGGATGTCCTCACCGTTCCCGACGCTGACCTGAATCCCCATCAGTCGTGGATGCGAACGAGCGGATTCGATTTTTACCCCGATGGGAAACGGGCAGCCGTCTGCACCTGGATGGGTGACGTCTGGATTGTCGAGGGCATTGATCAGGCGGAAGGCGAACTGACCTGGAAGCGAATCTGCTCGGGTCTATTTCAACCGCTCGGATTAAAGATCGTCGATGGTTTCATCTACGTCACCTGCCGCGACCAGCTCGCCAAATTGCATGACAAAAACGGCGACGAAACGATCGACTTCATCGAATGCCTCAACAACGACCACCAGGTCACGGAGCATTTCCACGAATTCGCAATGGGACTGCAGACCGACGCGGCCGGGAATTTCTACTACGCGAAGAGCGCGCGCCATGCGAAGGACTCTCTCGTGCCGCATCACGGCACCCTCCTTCGCGTATCTGCCGACGGCGAAAAGACGGACATTCTTGCGACCGGATTCCGCGCCGCCAACGGCGTCTGCCTGAACCCTGATGGTACCTTCATCGTCACCGATCAGGAAGGGCATTGGAATCCGAAGAACCGGATCAACTGGGTCAACGGCGACGGACCGGAGGAATTTTTCGGGAACATCTACGGTTACTCTCCGGTCACCGACACAAGCGACAGCGCGATGAAAAATCCGCTTTGCTGGATCACCAACGCCTTCGACCGCTCACCATCCGAGCTGCTCTGGGTGCCGAAGAATGCTGCGTGGGGATCTTTGAACGGACAGCTTTTGAATCTCAGTTACGGCTACGGGAAAATCTACGTCGTCCCCCATGAAGATGTGAACGGACAAAAGCAGGGCGGCATGTGTGAGTTGCCTTTTGATCAGTTCCCAACCGGCGTGATGCGAGGACGTTTCCATCCGGAAGATGGACAACTCTACGCCTGCGGCATGTTCGCGTGGGCCGGCACGCAGCAGCAGGCGGGAGGATTTTATCGCATTCGAAAAACGGAGAAGCCCGCCTTTGTTCCAACCCAACTCCGGGCGACAAAGTCCGGCATTTCTTTCCAACTCAGCGATCCAATCGATCCGGCTTCCGTGAAGCCCGGAAACTTCCAGGTCGAAGCCTGGGATTTACAGCGCAGCAAAAACTACGGATCGAAGCATCTCAATCAACGCGAATGGAGAGTTGCGCGCGCTGAAGTCGGTGAAGACCGGAAAACCGTGACCCTGACAATCCCCGGAATCGAACCAACCTGGGGCATGTCGATCGAGATGGTCTTGCAGGGACCTGATGGAGAAGCCATCGAGCGGGTGATTCACAATTCTGTTTTTGAGTTGAAGTAGCCCGAATCCCCCTCTCCACGCCATTGCCAGATTCGCGAATCTTCGCTTCGATGGTGTCATGTCATTGCTTCGCATTGGATTTGCCGCTCTCCTCCTCTCCACCTCCATTCAGGCCGAGCCGTTTCTGGTCGAAAACGGTCAAGCTCGCGCCGAAATTGTGATCGCCGAAAACCCGCAACGATCCACTCGTCTTTCCGCGCACGATCTGCAGCTTTATCTGAACAAGATTTCCGGCGCTCGTCTCCCCATCGTATTTTCGCCCTCCGAGACAGTTCCCGTTCAGATCTTCGTAGGAGATAGCGATCATACGAAAAAGCTCGGGATCACTTCCGAAGGTCTTGAGGCAGGTGCCTATCGTATCGTGTCGGGCGACAACTGGCTCGCCTTGATCGGAGACGATACCGATTTCGTTCCGATCGAGCCTTGGGCAAAGAACAACACAGAGATTGTAAACGGAACGCTGCAGAAAGCGTGGGAGGAAAAAGCCGGATTTCCATGGGGTGTCCCCAATCGCGGAAAATACAAACATCGCGAACGAGGCCTCCCCAACAACATCGGCCTCCCGGATCATGTCGAAGTTCCGAAAGACGAACGCTTCGAGGTCTGGAACTTTGACGAGCGGGGCAGTTACAACGCCGTCTGTGGATTTCTCAGGCAACTCGGTGTGCGCTGGTATTTACCCGGCGAACTGGGCGAGGTAGTGCCTGAGCTATACACGATTCCTTTGCCGAAAATAGACGAAGTGGTGAAACCGGATTTCCCGATCCGACAATTCAATGTGCGCTTCAGTACGGTGAGCGATCCCACGATGTGGTGGTTCATGCGTCTCGGAATTCGGCAGCCCTACGGACTCATGATCGCTCACGGCATGCATGCAATGACCCATACCGATGAGATCCTGACAAAACACCCGGATTGGTTCGCTCTCTACGGAGGGAAGCGTGACACCCAGCTCGGCGAACGCCTCAATCACCTTTGCTATTCGAACGAGGAACTCTTCGAAAGTACAGTTGGCTGGGCGCGGGCGCAGTTTGAAATCTACAACTACAAGACGGTCTCGATCATGCCGCCGGATGCCTACATTGCGATATGCCAGTGTGACCTTTGCGAGGGAAAAGACGTTCCCGAAATGGGATCGCGCGGGAAGCTCTCCAATCACGTCTGGGACTTCGTCAATCGCGTCGCGAAAGAAGTCGCAAAAACTCACCCTGACAAAACCATCGTTTGCTGCGCCTATGGAGCGAACACAAATCCTCCAGCCAACATCGATCAGCTCGAACCAAATGTGCAGGTCATCATTGTCGGAGGTAGGCGCCCCAGGAACAGCCTGCCGGAGCAGCGGGAGGGAATCCAGAAACTCCGCGCCGGGTGGCTTGAGAAAACCACTCGTCCACTCATGGTTTTTGAAAATTATCCCATCACGGGCCGAGGCTTCTACCTTCCCGCATACACTCCCAAAGCGATTATCGAAAGCATCGACGCGACCAAGGGAATCTCGGAGGGAGAAGATATCTGGCTTAGCATCGCTCAGGACTTTGAGACGAGGAACGTCGGCTTCAATCACTTCCAGGTTTACTTCACTGCTCGCTCCTACTGGGGCGGAAAAGGGCTCAATGCCGACGCCATGCTGCAGGAATACTGCCAGCAGTTTTATGGTCCGGCAGGAGATGCCATGAATGCTTTCTTCGAATACTGCGAGCCCAACTGGCAGGCGATGGAGAACGAGATCGAAAGAGTAAACGAAGCACTCACTCTTTTTGCCAAAGCCAAAGAGAACGCTCCCAAAGAATCGATCCACGCAAAGCGTCTCGAGTTGATCGATGACTTTCTCGAAGAGCTTCGCAAGAAATCCGCCCTCCTCAGCCAGAAACGCGGCCCCGTCACCAAGCTGCGCACCGTCTGGGAGCCGAAGGAGCCCATTGTCATCGATGGCAAGCTCGACGAAGCCTACTGGCGGAACTGCCCCGCTTCCTCAAAAGGATTTCTGCGGGAGCTGCAGACCGGAGGCCTCCCAAGTTTCGGGACTACGGTCATGGCTGCGTGGGACCGCGGAGGACACAACCTCTACTTTGCGATTCAGTGTAATGAGAACCCGGGCGAGAAACCAAACATCGCGACGAAGGAAAATGAAGACCAATCGATCTGGTATGGTGACCTGATCGAGATTCTCCTCGATACTGACGCGCACCGATACTACCAGATTGCTGTCAATCCCGCTGGGGCTCTGATCGACCTGGATCGAGCCGCTGACAAAAATTCCTGGCTCCGTTGGCAATCACAGGCCGAAGTCGCCACTCACATCGCCGACGATCACTGGACCGTAGAAATCCGCATCCCTGTGGCAGATGATGAAAATGATCCACTCAATCAGGTGATCGGGAGAAAGCCCTCTCAAAGCCTCCCCTGGCACTTCAACGTTTGTCGTCAAAGGATTCGGGAAAACGGAAAAGAGTATTCCGCGTTCTCCCCAACCGGGACAGCTTCCTTTCACGAGCCCATGAAGTTTGCGCAATTCTACGATGGCAGATCGCACGCCTTCGATGTCGATAACAAGGTGACGGATTATCTCATCGAAAGTCGTAAAGCAGAAGATCTTGAGAAAAAAAGAAAATCAGAGGAAGCGATCAGAGCATGGGAAAAGCTTGCTGCTATGGAGGGAATAACCGAACTCCAGCAGTCGCACGCCCTGTCACGCGCCATCTTCAGCGCCCGGCAGCTCCGGGACTTCGACAAGGCCACCGCTCTGGCTGAGAAAATCTCAAACGATGCCATTCGCGAAACAGCACTCATGGAAGTTCTCCTATCTCAACGCGAAACCGAGAAACTCATTAAGCAGTTTGAACAGATCGATTTTGCAAATTGGCCCTTCTGGCATCGCGGAGCCGGGGCTTACGCCCGGGGGCGGGCCTTTGCGGTTTTGAAGGAAGGCCAGCTTGCAGAATCGGATCTCTCACTCGCCCTGAAATACACGAGCGATCCGCGGATTCGGTCCGGCATCCTCGCCAGCCTCGGACACAATCGCGAATTCAACCTGCAGGACGATGAAGGAGCCCTCGAAGCCTATCGCATGAATTTTATCGGCAAAGAGAGAATTG
>JAKMEV010000565.1:0-9207 GCA_022425785.1 Akkermansiaceae bacterium
GTGTTGCAAATTATTGGTTCAACCCTTTCGGCTAGATCAGATAGTTTTGTGATTCGCTCATACGGAGAGTCAAAGGACGTTAGTGGAAAGATTCAGGCCCGGGCTTGGTGCGAAGCGAGAGTGCAGCGCACGCCTGAGCCACTGAATCCTGATAGAGAGGGCTTGAATCCCGAAACAGTCAGTGGCAGTACCGTGGATTTCGGTCGTCGATTCCGGATGGTATCCTTCCGGTGGTTGGGTAAGGATGAAGTCTAATCTCTTCATCGGAGTCTAATTATAGTTCCTTGGATAAAGCAGCTTGCTGATGTGTGACAGCGTTGGTGCGCTTGGTCCGGTTGATGATCCAAAGGTGAGTTTTCCAAGGACCGAGCGATAATGAAACTTAATCTGGAGATTGTAACCAATGATGAAGGCCATTCTACTGCTATCACTTCTTTTGCCCCTTGTTGTCACGGGGCAGGAAAAACTACCTCCAAAGTATCTTCGATTAGTTCCTCTGGGTGAATTGCCTCCGTGGAAGGAAGAGATTCGAGAAGACCGAAGAATCCAATTACCACCCGAGCCTGGACAGATGCCCCCGAGTAAGATTGAGGTTAATGGAGGCGATCTCAATGGATTTGGGGGAAACCTCTATTTGAGGAGACTGACGAATTATTACTCGGTGGCCGGAGAGCAACAGAGATTAGAAATTCTGGAAAAAGGAGGAGATCCACTGTGGATCAGCCATGCCATGCCGACAGCATCACACACGCTGGCGATCCTCTTTCGAGATCTCCAGGAAATGACTTGGCTCAAACCAGTCGTGAAAATCGTGAGAGATGATCTGCAGGCCTTTCCTTTGGGGGCGATGCGTCTGGTAAATGTCTCTCATCTGGAAATCGCGGTGAAAGTCGGGGATCAAGATCCGCTTTTTATTAAGCCGGGCGAGTCGGGTCAGCAGAGCTTGAAGGAGGGGAAAAATCTCGTGAGGGTTGATGTAATTGATCTAGATGGTGGCAATAAAATGATCTTTCAAAATGACTTTTCGATACGAAAGGGGCAGCGAGTGCAGAGTTTTGTCTTTAAATCGCAGGGTCTGGGCGCCAGCCGCCCGGTGCGCTTCACCTATGAGCTTGATCGCTTTCAGGACCCCCAATCCCTCTTTAAATCGCAGCCCTCCACGACGGTGGAGCCCGAGATAGCTCCTGCAGAGACTGAAGGGTCCTAATTTTTCCTCCAGCATGATTACCGGAATCTTTGTCTGGATACCCTCTTGTTCGATATGCTAAACCACAGCTGATGATGAAACGCCTCCTGATCTTCTCCCTTTGTTTGACTTGGACATCCAGTGCGCAAGAGGCGCCGAGTAAAACCGTGCGCTTTCTTCCATTGGGAGAGTTGCCTCCCTTCAAGCAGATCATAGGAACTGATCGTCGAAAACAGGGAGAACACCCCCAAGGTTCCATGCCTCCGGAGGGGACAGTTCTAATGACCGAACCCGGAGAGGGAACACCTTTGGGTTTGCGTTTGAAAACCTTTACGAAGTCTTTAAAAATCAAGGCGTCCGCCAAAGGGGTGGAGATATACGAAGGAGGGAAAGTGGCCGGCGAGCCTTGGTTTAAAAGTCGATTTCCGGCTCAAAAGCAGGCTTTGTTCGTGCTTTGCAAGGACAACGCGACGATGACCTGGGATAAGCCCCAAGTGAAAGTTTTGCCGGAAGATGTTCGCTCTTTTCCACTTGGGACAGTTCGTTTGGTCAACCTTTCCGATCGAGGGGTCGCCGTGATTATTGGTGATGAAAAGGCGTTTGCTGTAAAAGCGGGGGAGGTAGTTCTCAAACCAATGAAGGCCGGGGAGGTTCTGGTGAAGTTAGCGGTGAAAGATGCCAGCGGAGCCTGGAGGACAATTCTTCAAAACAATTTGACGATGAGTAAGAAGGGTCGCATGCACGCCTTCTTCTATAAGGCTCAGACTAAGGATGCGAAGAAGACACCGGTGAAGTTCTTTTCCAAATTGGAAGGGGTATAGTTGATCGAGTGGTTGTAGCTGATCCCGGGATTTTTGGAGCGCGCCGCCCGAAGACCGGTTGCCTTGTTCGCGAAGATCGGACTCAGAGAACAGATGGGCTCTGGCTTTTAGTGCCATCCACTTGTGTGATCGTCAAAGATTTGTCGTGGTGTTTTTCCCCTCGACGTTGCGAAATTGCTGGGCGATTGTCTGCCCTCTTAAGTCATCACCTATGAGAACTTTATCTATCATCGTCTCTGTTATCACGGCCCTGCCGCTCTCCCTGTTCGCTCAAGGTCCCGTGGAGCAGTTTCAATCTGCTTGTAAGGCTGCCGAAAAAAATAAGAAGGACGTGATGGTGGTGTTCTCTGGTTCGAGCTGGAATAAACAAAGTGAACAATTCGAGAAAGAGATCATCGGAGCCGAGGCCTTCAAAAAACAGGCTGATGACCTTTTCGTTCGGGTCGTTTTTGATTTCCCTCGCGAGCGGGAAAAGACGGATACGAAGTTATTGGAGTTCCGGATGAAATATAAAGTGCGCCAAATGCCCAGCGTTGTTTTGTTGGACCCAGCCGGGCGCCCATTTGGCTATGCCGGATTCATGCGGGGAGGAGCGGAGGAATTCTGGAAGCTGATGAAGGAGATGGTGGATCTCAGAGTGAAACGCGATGAGTTGTTTGCCAAAGGAAGATCGAAGAAAGGCTTGGAGCGCGCCAAATTGCTGGTAGAGGGTTTGGAATTGTTGCCGAGTCAGGTTGTGCGTGATTTTTATGTGTTGGAGATGGCCGATATCGCCAAGGCTGACCCTGAGGGAAAAACGGGATTCATTGCCAAGGTAGAAAAAGAGGAGGCTCTGAAAAGAGAGCAGACATATTATCAAGCGCTTTTCCGGGAGAAGAAATATGATGAAATCATCAAGGTCGCAACCGAGGCGGCCCAGGAAGCGAGTGGCGAGGATTCACAGCGACTTTCCCTCTATAGGATCCAAGCCCTGGCTACTCTGGAGAAGTTTGATCAGGCGAAGAGTGCAATCGATGCCATGGCCTTGATTGCTCCGGATTCGACCTTGGGCAAGCGGGCGCCGCAATACCATCAGGCAGTTGAGCGCATGAAAGCCCGTGCTCAAAAAATGAAAGAAGCCAAGACGGCCAAGCCGATGGTGAAAAAGAGAACCGGTCCGATCGTTTCCAAGCCGGTGGCAATAGTGAGCGATATTAACGAGTTGAAAGAGGAAGCCGTGATGCTGGAGAAGCAGGCTCTGGAGGCTGCCAAAAAGGAAAGTGAACTCAGCAAACTGGCTGCTGCCCGCAAGTCGAAAGTGGCTGCGCTCGAAAAGGAGTTGGCTGTTTTGAAAGAGGAGGAGGCGAAATCAAAAGGAGAATTGGAAAAGGCTGTTGCTGAGCGCAGCAAGTTGGCAACCAAGGCTCAGGCGATGAAAGATGTCATCGAAAATCATGAGGCTATGGAAGCCCGTAAGCGCCAGGTGAGAGAGTTGGAGGAAAAAGCCAAAAAGCTGAAGAAGGAAGCCGATGATCTGAAGGGCAATTCCCAGAATCTTAAAAAATCCGAATAAGGAGATGGGCTCGGTCTTTTTGAAATCGCTTTTATTTTTGCTGATTGCGAGCCCTTTGGTGGCGGCGTGGACTTCTGATCTTGGAACTGCCCAAAAAACCGCGGAAAAGGAAAAGAAGGCGCTCTATTTGGTGTTTGTCTCCACCGATTCTTCGGGAGCCTGCCAACAGCTGGAGAGGCGCATTCTCTCGTCCGAGAAGTTTCAATCCCAGGTAGAAGAGAAGTTTGTTCTGGTCAAAGTGGATCTGCCCTTAAAAAAGCGTCTTCAGAAGGAAAATCACCAGAGGATGTTGGATTTAGCGAAGCGGTTTGGAGTCGGAGGCGTTTTTCCGACCTCCTTTTACCTCGATGCCGGCGGGCGGCCTTTTCATCAGGAGAATGGTGTCTTGCCAGGAGGTCCGGAAAAATATGCGGGTCATCTGTTGGGGATTCTTCGGAAGAGAGAGACGCGAGATGAAGGTCTGAGAGCGGCTTCAAAAATGTCAGGCCTGAAAAAGGCCCGTGCACTGGTTGATCTCTTAAAGCCCTTGTCGGATGAAGTGGTCTTGAATTTCTATGCCGAGCAGATGGATGAGCTGGCGGAATTGGATCCCGAAGACACCCTTAAGTTTCGAAAAGAAAAAGTGATCGGAAAGGCCTATGCTGATTTTGAGGAGGCCGTGAAAAAGGTGTTTCACAAGGACAGATACGATCAGGTGGTGACCTTGGTGGATGAGTTTATTGGGAAGCATGCCCCCGAGGGAGACTTGAGACAAAAGGTCTTATTCCGGAAGCTGGCGGCCCTCAACCACGGCGGTAATTTGGAGCCGGCAATCAAGATTGCCGATGAGATCATCTCTATCGATAAAGAATCCTCTCATGGTCGTTTTTCCACTCAGATTAAGGAGAAGATTAAGAGGCGACTGGGCCGTTAAGATCTAAAGAGGCCGGCCATAGGAGTCGCAGCGGTTGTGCCAACCGGCGCGCCAGCGTGATTCTCCACGAGCGGGAGGTGAGTTCTTGATGCGGAGGTCGAGACGACGTTTTGCAGCGGCTCCAAATTCCCTGGCGGCAGCTTGTCCGGAGGGAGCGTTTTTCATTTCCATGAGAACCCACATCAAGCCCCATCCCTGAGCGCCATATCTTTCTTTGGGGTTGGTTCCGTCTCCCTTGAAATTGACATAATCAACGAGGGCATAGATCCCGTTTGGAGTCGTGGCGACCTTGTTGTAGTTGTCTTGAATGCGGGCTCGTTGATTGGCGGGTGCGGCCTGAAGAACTTTTGGAAGCGCAGCGCGGGATTTGAAGGCGATGAATTCCGTCTGAATGGTAATGTTTGCGGCGAGCCAATTGCGTAATCCCGTAAGCTTTGGGGAATTGGAGTCAGCTAGGAATGACGCCCGGCTGTTCCAGGGGCAATCGGGAAGTGAAGCGACTGCGGGAGGCTGGGCTCCCTTGCTCCGGGCATAGCGCACGAATTCAGGAAAGGACTCGGTCCAGCGACCGTTAAAGCCCTTGGGATACCAAATAAAATGCCCAATTCCCATTGAGGGGAATTCCTCGCCAACATTCCAGGCGGTGAGCCCGCTGACTTTTCCGCCTGATTCGTTTTGCCAAATCTTACGGCCGATGCTCGATTTTTGAGCAGCGGTGAGCCTGAGCGCATTCGAGTTTTGAGGCAAAGGCTTGGTGGAAACCGATGGATCGGGAGCGCAGCCGGCAAATAGACAAGCGAGAGGAAGAAAGAAACAGGCAACTTGCATAAAGAGGAGTTTGGGCTCAAAATCGAGCTATCGCAATGGACAAAAACGAACTTTTAAAAGCGCTTACGCCCAATCTCTTTGATGTGGTAAAAATTCTTCTTACTGCTGTGGTGATTCTGGTGGTTACCAAATTACAGCTGGTGAGTGACAAGCTTTCCGCTCTTCTCATTGCTCTGCCGCTGACTTCGATTCTCGCCATGATCTGGATGAGGCATGAAAGTAAGGTGAGCGACCAGGCCGTTCGGGTCGAGAGTATCGCCAATCATGCCTATTATACCTTTTGGTTTGTCTTACCTACCATGCCGATGTTTCTCGTAATTCCCTGGATGCTGAAAAAGGGATACGGGTTCTATTTCACTCTTGGAGTCAACGCAGTGATGACCACGGCCTTGTTTTGGCTCTTGGTGATTACTTTGAAAAAGTTCACTTCGATTGAGTTGATGTAGATTCTGCGATTGCCATCCCCGCGAGTCTTCCGGTGGTCCAGGCTGCCTGAAAGTTAAAGCCGCCGGTAATGCCATCAATATCGAGAACCTCTCCAGCAAAGTAGAGCCCGGTGTGCTCTTTGCTTTCCATGCTTTTGAGCTGCACGTCATCGAGAGAAACGCCGCCGCAGGTGACGAATTCATCTTTGTTGAGGCTTTTTCCATCCACGGAAAATTTCGCCTGAACCAATTCCTTTGCAAGAGTCTGACTTTGGAGTTTTGTGATCGTGGACCAAGTCGAGGAATCGACGACTCCGGAGGTTTCGCACATCCTCTGCCAGAGTCGTTTGCTAATGCCTTCGATGGGGCTTCGCTTACTTATTTTCCAAACGCCATGATCGCGACGATGTTGGTGGAACATTTCCTGCACGGATTCGAGGCTTTCGCTTCCGGTCCAGTTGATCGTCACGGAGAATCGGTAATTGCATTGGGAGAGGTCACGAGCGCCCCACGCGGATATTTTAAGGATGGCTGGGCCACTCAATCCCCAATGGGTGATCAACAGGGGGCCTTCGCTTTGGTGGGTTTCGGTAGAGGCTGTGGCGTGGGGGACTGAGACGCCCTGCAGGCCATGAATCCGTGTATCGTTAATTTTGAAAGTGAAAAGCGAGGGGACGGGGACGCTGAGATCGTGGTTGAGATCCTCGGCAGGAATTCGAGCATCCTTGCTTCGGATTCCTCCGGTTGCGACGAGGATATTTCGAGCTGTGAAATGATCTCCGGTTGAGGTGAATAGTTCGTAGGTTTGATCGCTTTGATGAAGCTGGGTCACGCCGCAATGGGTGCGCCATTTAATTCCCAAATCGTTTGCGGATTTGGTAAGACAATCGATGATGGTGTGCGACTCATCAGTAGTCGGAAACATGCGTCCATCTTCTTCCGTTTTTAGTTCCACCCCGTGATCTTCAAACCAAGTGATCGTATCGGCAGGCTGCCAGCGGTGAAAGGGTCCAATAAGGTTTCGGTGTCCCCGGGGGTAATTTTTGGCCAAGTCTTTGGGATCGAAACATTGGTGGGTCACGTTGCACCGGCCTCCTCCGGAGATTCTTACCTTGGTGAGGATTTCCGGACCTTTTTCCAAAATGAGAATCTTTGACGAGCCAAACTCGGCAGCAGTGATGGCTCCAAAAAACCCTGCCGCTCCGCCACCGATGACGATGAGATCGTAATATTGTTCGGAACGGCTCATGATGACGGCAGAACTATGGATAAAATGAGTTAAATACCAGAGTGCAAATTGTCATTGGACAAATTATAGAGAGGGGGTGCAGGGAAATGTCTTCATGGAGATTCGCGAACTCAGAAAGAGCTTTGGCTCGCAGGAGGTCTTGCATGGGATTGATCTGGATATTCATCGGGGGGAAACTCTGGTGCTGCTGGGTGGGTCGGGATGCGGGAAGTCCGTCTTGATGAAGCATATGACCGGGCTCCTTCAGCCGGACTCTGGAACGGTCAGTCTGGAGGGGAAGTTGATCTCAGGATCCAGTGAGCGCGAATTGACCTGGGCCCGGCGAAAGATTGCCATGATGTTTCAAAGTGGGGCTCTTTTTGACTCATTGACCGTGGGTGAAAATATCGCCTTCCCGCTTCGCGAAGCCGGGATCAAGGATGAGGCGGAGGTTGAAAGAAGAGTGGGCGAGGCGCTTGAGATTGTGAAATTGAAAGGTCAGCGGGCCAAGAGGCCCTCGGAGCTTTCCGGAGGGATGCGGAAACGGGTCGCCCTGGCCCGGGCGGTGGTGGAGAAACCGTGTTGCGTGCTTTACGACGAGCCGCATGCGGGTCTCGATCCGGTGACCGGAGATTCCATTGATCATTTGATTAAGGAACTGGAAAAGGAGCATGGCATTACCAATGTGGTGATTACACATGAAATACGGAGCGTTTTCCGTATCGCTACGCGGGTGGTCTTTTTGAAAGATGGCTTGATTTACTGGGAAGGAACGCCCGAAGCCCTAAGGGAGACAGCCGACTCGGAATTACAAAATTTCATCGAAGGACGCTCCGAAAAATCCGCTCATTTGTGATTTGAGCTTTTCGGGATTCACGGCGACAATCAAGAAAGATGGCAGGTTCTCTACAGCGAAACGAAACACTGGTCGGCCTGTTTGTCTTCGTGGGACTGGCGCTGTTGGCGGCATTGGTTCTCTTGTTTGGGAATGCCCGTGATTGGTTTAAGGATCGCTACGAGCTGAAAGTCTACTTTGATGAAGCCTCGGGAGTGATCGAAGGAAGTACGGTGCGATTTCGTGGCGCCAAGGTGGGGCAGGTGGAGGAGAAGCCGCAGCTAACTTCGGAGGGGAAAGTGATGATCGTGTTAGCGATTGAGGAGCAGTACCAGATCCCCGAAGGGTCACGATTTCAGGTCGGACAGGCCAGTTTGTTGGGGGATAAGGAGATTTTGATCACTCCGCCGGGCGAAGTGTCGGGGGGAAACATTGACGCAGATGCCGAGATATCCGGAACCTCGGGTGGGGGGCTTGAACAGTTGCAGGATGATGCCACCGAAGTTGCCAAAGAGATGCGCTTGTTGGTGAAGGAAGCGCGTATTGCTTTGGAAGCCGTTGAGGTTTCGATTCGGGATATTCGCACCGTTGCTTCAAAGTTGAATCAAGGGCTGAATACGGTGAATGCGAAATTACTCTCAGACGAGAACCTAGACCACTTGAGTCAGTCGTTGGCTAATTTTGAGCGGGCGACGGCAGCGGCTGAAAAGCTGGGGGCGAAATTTGATCCTGCGTTGGAAGAGGCCCGGGCCGCATTTGCCGAGGTGAAGACCGCAGCGCAGAGTGTTCGGACCATTGCGGGGAATGTGGAGCCGGCTCTGGAAAGTGTTCCGGAAGTTCTCGCATCGATTGAGCGCACCTCTGATCAAGCGAGCGCGGCGATTGAGAAGGTGCAATCGGGTGACGGGGCTCTGGGAGCGCTGGCCTATGACAGGGAGACGAAGGAGGACCTGCAGTCGTTCATCAAGAATCTTAAGAAGAATGGCATTCTTCGTTACCGGGACGAGGAGAGCAAAGAAGATGATCCCCGCGACCGTCTCCGGGGTCGCCGTAGATAGCAAATTTTATGATCACCTGCCGGAGAATCCACGAAATTGAGAGACGGGTATTCCGGACAGGGATTTCGGCAGAGACCTTAATGGAGAAAGTTGGTCGTCGCATGGCCCGGGTGATCTTACGGGATCACCCAATTTCGGGGCGAGCCGAGGCCTATTTGGGGAAAGGTCATAATGCCGGAGACGCCCTGGTGGTCTTACGGGTTTTGAAGCAAGAGGGATGGCAGGTTTCGGTAAAGTTGGCTTTTCCTGAGACCGAGATGGCAGTGCTGACCCGAAGGAAATTGCGGGAGCTGGGTGAGTTGGGCAGTGACCATGGTTTTCGTCGAGGCCCCCATCTTTTGTTGGATGGAATGTTGGGAAT
>JAKMEV010000567.1:0-5838 GCA_022425785.1 Akkermansiaceae bacterium
TTTCCCAACACACTGAAATCCTCCTCCAAAATGCCTGCCGATCCTTCCGTAAGGGAATTAACAATCCCCTCATTTGGAGAGGTTCGGCCAACAACAAAACTCTGGAAGAACTGGTCAAAGAATACCAAAACTAACTGCTATCGCACGAAGAGGAAGCGAGTATTGCCGGACGATCTGAAATAAAAACCCACCCGTGCGAACACGGATGGGTTTTCATACACAACAACAAATATTACCCCGACGAAGGAAGGCCAATACGACCGAAGCCATAAAATTCCCTTCGCGAGACAACTTGTTGACTGCAGATAGATTGATTTTCCTAAAATGAAAAGATATTTTCGATAAGAGAAGATTCCTTGGGAGTATGAATTTCATACAGATATCGTTGACCACCTGATCTCCAACCCGATGCAATCACTTTGGTGAGTCTTGGCTCGGCAGAAACTATCGAAATCGGGAATGGTCTCACGCGCGGAGTCGACCGCTGGAGTTCCATCAATACGGTCCTGCTACACGCCATTGAAATAGGTCCCATAAGTCCTATCGGCCCCACAATTGACTTCCCCCCATCCCAGAGCCAAGCTCCGCACATGGCCGACCTGACTCATCTTGACGAGAGTAACCAACCCCACATGGTTGATGTCTCCGCCAAAACTCCAACCATCCGTATCGCGACAGCTTCCTGTCTCGTCAAGATCGGGACCGAACTCATTTCGCAGATGGACGGCGGCGAACTAAAAAACAAGAAAGGTCCCGTCCTCCACACCGCCATTCTCGCTGGCATTTCCGGCACCAAAAAAACCTCCGAGCTCATCCCGCTCTGCCACCCTCTCCCGCTCGATTCCGCCAAGATCGAGATTACTCCGCACGACGAGGAAACCCTTCTCGTCACCGCGATTGCCAAAACCACCTCACGCACCGGCGTGGAAATGGAAGCTCTCACCGGAGCCTCGACCGCCGCTCTCACTCTCTACGACATGTGCAAGGCCGCCAACCCGGCGATCATTATCACCGATCTCAAACTCGTCACCAAGACGGGCGGAAAGTCCGATTACCAAGCCACTCAATAATGTCGCACTCCTTCAACCCTCGCGCCGTTCTCTTCGATTTTGACGGAGTGATTCTCGATACCGAGTGGCCTATTTACGAAACCTGGCGCGATCTTTTTCTCGAGCACGGACAGGAACTCACCCTCGAGACCTACGTACAATGCATCGGGTCGGACTTCGACACTTGGTCACCCGAAACCTACCTCGAATCTCTCACCGGGCTGAATTTCGATTGGAAAACCATCAACCCGGCACGCAACGTCATCATCCGAGAAGAAGTCGGCAAACTCGATGCGGTTCCCGGAATCCGCGAATCCTTGGCCCATTTCCAACAACAAGACATCCCCTGCGCCGTCGTCTCCAGCTCCGACCATAATTGGGTCGGCGGCTGGCTCGAGCACCTCGGGCTCACTTCCTATTTCCAAACCATCGTTTGCAAAGGCGACGCCCCAAAAATCAAACCCGCTCCCGACCTTTACCTCGAGGCAGTCCGGCGGATGAATCTTCCCGCCTCAGATTGTCTCGTCATCGAAGACTCCCTCAACGGTATGAAATCCGCGCATCTCGCCGGATGTCCGGTGGTCGCCATCCCAAATCGAATTACAGCTTGTATCAACTTTGACGAGGCCCAGTTCCAGTTTGCCACCATGACCGAATTTATTGCTGCACTATGAAGTGGATCGCTCTTGCCTCACTCATCTTTCTGACCAGCTGCGGAGAAAAAGAGAAAGAAGAAGAAGCCGTTCTGCGTCGTAAGGAAAGCCAACGTCCGCTCATGGGAACTCTCTTCCGGGTTGTCACCTATGTCGACGATGATGAAGCCGGCCGCAAGGCCATGGACGAAGCCTTTGAGATTGCCGCAGACTTTGCGACAACAGCCACTGACTACGAAGCCGACTCGGAACTCAATCTCTTTTGCAAATCTGCCGCCGGAGAACCAGTAAAGTTGAGCGAACATCTCTTCGAAGTTCTTGCTCTCGCCCACCAACTTGCGATCGATACCGCAGGAGTCTATGACCCTACTTTAGGGCCACTAACCCACCTCTGGCGCGAGTCAAAAAACTCGGGAATCCTCCCCGATGAAGAAATGCTCGAAGCCGCCAAAAGTGTCAGCGGATACCAACATCTTTCCCTTAATCCCGACAATCAAACCGCCACTCTCGCTCTCAACGGAATGCAACTCGACCTTGGCGGCATCGCCAAAGGCTACGCTGCGGATCTCATCTTCGAACATTTGAAAAACGCCGGATACAACCAAACCCTCGTCGCCGCTGCCGGGGACATTCGCCTCGGAGACGCCCCCCCGGACAAAGAAGGTTGGGGCATCGCCCTCCGCACGTTTCGCCTCACTCCTTCCAAGCCCATGTTCCTCAAAAACTGTGCTATTTCCACCTCCGGCGACCTCTACCAAAACGTCCAAATTGGAGAGAACAAATACTCCCACCTCATCGACCCCAACACCGGATTGGGAATGACTTCCCGCCGCGCTGCCTCCGTCATCGCCCCCTTCGCACAGCTCACTGACCCTCTTGCCACCACGGCCTGTCTGATCGACGACCCGGCTCAACTCGCCAACATTCGTCCGGACCTTTCCCTCCGCGTTCTCTACGAAGACCCAAACATTCAACCCGTCGTCACGGGAGACTTCTTGGCGAACTAACCCTCCAATTTTTCCGGGACTTCCACCTCGGGATGCTCTTTCACCTCGTCATCACACCAGCCAAGGTATTTCAGCGAAAAAAGCTGCTTGTTGACGATGGCAATCGACAAGGGCGACTCCGCTCACGATGAAATACTTAACAGTAAATATGTTCTCCGGCAAGCTAGTCTATCGCGCTTCGAAACGGCCGGGTCCCCACAAACATCGCGATGACAGCCATCAACGCCACCAAACCCAACATCCACAAGAGATCCAAAACTCCCACCGTTCCGCCCAAAACCGGGATCACGGAAACAAGCGCCGAGACCAGACCGATTCCCAGCCCCCAAGTCACCATCGAACTCACTTCTTTCTTCATGATCTCATTGCGTGAGGCTTTCGAGATTCCCAACACTTTGAGAGTTTGAAACTCCTCTTTTCGCTCCACTAAATTCCTCGCCGTGACCACACCCACACCCACACTTCCGAGAATCATCCCGAGCGCTCCCAGCACGTTGAAGATTGCGATGTAGGTGTTTTCCACTTCGTGAAAAGCGGCGAGCCGATCTTTCGTGGCGGTGACTTTTCCACCCAAATCTGCCGTGGCGATTTGCAGATCTTCGCGGGCTTCTTCGTCCGCCACAAGGAACAATTCGTAACCGCCCATTGAGGGAAATTTCTTCACCAACATTTCTTCATCGACCACCAGACTTCCCTGAAAAATGGAATCCTTGATCACACCCGCGATCACGATGGGGAATTCGTTACCCCACTCATCTTCGTAAATCAACTCATCGCCCACCTTCTTTTTCAGCACCCACATCATCGTGGTTTCATCAACGAAGGCTTTGGCTCCCCCTTTCAGCTTCGACCAATTGGCATCTGTTTTGAAACGATCCGCTAGCTGGTCCACATTCACTCCAAGAAGTCGCGGGCGATTTGAGGCATTGAGATTAAAGCAATCCACATCGTCCCCCGCCCCAATCCGAAACGGCACCACACTCTCCGACTTTAACCCGAACCACTCGACCTCCCCTTCGGCGTCTGCCGGACGGTTCACCGGCGCACTGGTTTCTACCCACCAGGAAAAACCTCCCGCCCCGCTCTTGAGATCCTCCCAATTATCGCCCCCGCCTTTGCGGAACGACGCCACGGAAAGCACCAGAAAAACCCCTGCTGCAAGCACGCCCACCACGGTCAAACTACGGGACGCCCGTCGGCTCAGATTCACCTTGGCCAAGCCCTCTGGGCTGAGTTCGCCCAAAGAACCGATGCTCCCCAACTTCTTTCGGAAGACTCCCAATCCACCCAACAACACACCGAAACCAATCAAGAAAAACGCGCCTTGCGGACCGACCGCGAAATTCATCGCAATCCCCCCGCCCACCATCAGAACGCCAAGAACGATCAGGACCATGGAGAATTTGCTCTTCGTTCCAACCTGTTCTTCAGCACCCGAATTCAAGCGGAAACTCGCACTTTGCTTCGCCTGCTTTCGCGTCGTCAACCAAACCGAAAGCAAAGACAAAATCACGATAATCAACAATCCGGTTACCACCGTTCCCGAACTCAAGTGTAGATCGAAGACCGTTCCACCCGCGCCCCAAATTGACCCAATCACTTTCAGGACAAGGGCACAAAATCCAATCGCCAGAACCGCTCCCAAGATCGCGCCAATCAGCACGACAAAGAAGGCCTCGCCCAGGCGCCAATTTGAAATCTTCTTAGCCTTGATTCCCACCGCGGCGAGCAGTGCACCTTCTTCCGCACGTTGCTCGACATTGAAACGAAAGAGCATCGTCACCAGGGCAATCGCGGAGAGAATGAGAAAGAAACTCATCGAGAGAAAGAGCATCGCAAAATCCACTGGCGACTTGGCGGCCTCTTTTGCTTGCGCAGAAAAATCCTGCAGATGCATCCCGGCTAATTCCGGTTTTAAGATTCCCCGCACTTGCGCCGAAACCGCTTCAAGGTCACCGCCCGGCACGCGAATCCCGGTGGAATTTCCCCAACGATTTGCCCACAGCGATTCAGCTGTCTCCCGCGATACGAAGGCCTTCGGCGTTCCCTTGTACTTTTCCCAATAGTCGTCGTCTTTGTCGCGAATGCGTTTTAGATCCAAGGGCAAACCCGGATCCCAATCACGCGCGCTTTTGACATCGGCCACTCCCGGAAAGTCAGGCATCCATTTTTTATCCGCTGCCGGGCCTTCCATCGGGACAACCCCGACCACCGTAAAAACCGCCTTTCGCTCTACCAACTTGCTCCCTCCTTCGATGGCGAAATAATCCATCGTCAATTCGTCTCCGACGCCCGCCTTCAAATCCTCCGAGAGCCATTCATTGATGACCACTTCATCTTTTCCCGGCTGCGTTGGAAGAAAGGCCGCCGACTCACCGCTTACTCCTGTGACCATGGAATAAGGCGTCTCGGCAACTTCCGTTGCAAGCGTGTTGACTAAGTATGTGAGAATCGGTTCCCCGGAGATCTTATCGGCAATTCCCGGCTCGAAAAAGATACGCTCTGATCTTACTTCAACCGCTCTCGGCACGTGCACAATCGAAATCCCATAGTCACCCATCGTCAGTGAGTCGGCATCGAATGCGTTTTCTTGCCCAAGTAAAAGCAGGTTACTTTTCTCCTCCAACTTCAGCTCTTTTTGCAAACGGTTCAAAGGCAGAAATACCGTCGAGGGCGCTACCTGAGATTGCTCCAAGCCGAAGCGCCCGAATTGTTTGTCCGTCACAATATGCGCCACCGTGCCACGAAGAGACTCGATCGTTTCTCCTTCGCCTGAAAGCGGTGCGTCACGGGAAAGTAATCCCGGCTTTTGCACGCGCACGACGAGATCGTCGCCCACCTTAAAATTCAACGCCGCCGCCAATTGCGAACTAATGGCAACCTCCCGCTCCGAGAGCGATAACTTCGTAACTTCAGGCGCAAACTCCCAAAAGTTCTCCTCTACTCCTAAAATCTGAACCTGTCCTTCGCCTCGCTCACCGACATTCACCTGCCCCTTCAAGTAGATCATCGAAGACCCTCCAGTTCGCTCCGCCAGATTCGCCCGGAAAAAGCGCTCTCCGCCGGAAAAAATCTGCGTCACTTTTCCTGTCCGCAATTCTGCCGCCTTGGCGAGGCTCTCCTTCACTG
>JAKMEV010000570.1:0-4247 GCA_022425785.1 Akkermansiaceae bacterium
GCATAGTTTACTCCCTGGATCGTCCCATCGACAGTCAGAGTGACCCGGTCGTCATCGGAAACAACAATCGACGAAATTCTCAAGCCAGCCTTGTCAGATGGAATTGGCGAAATCGTTCCATTGGCCAAGTCGGCAATCAACTGGGGACTCATTGAAACATCCCACACGGCGACATCGTCCATCTGCCCTTCGAAGTAATTCCCATTTACAGCAATATCATCGAAAACACCACCACCACCAATATTAAAGAAAAAGTTCGAAGCATTGAGCGGAGTCGCCGCCGCACCACGAACAGCCTCCACTCCATCGATGAAGATCGTCCGGCCTGTCCCGTCTCCGACAAAGGCAATATGCGTCCATTCCGTCGGAGTGGAATTCGTTTCGATCGCTCCTCCGGGGCTCGACCACAATTGCACGGTATCCCCGGCGCTGAATCCAAATTCCAAAATATCATTCTGACCGAAGAGACCAGTTCGATCCGTCTGACCAACGTCAGACTTAATCCAGCCGGCCATCGTAAAGAATCCGATATTGCTTAAAGTCAGCGGGGTCGTCACCGCATCATCAATGCCGTCCAAATCAATAGCAAAATCCCCGGCAGCTCCGGTGTGGCCCGCGACATAGGACGCTTCGCCCAACACGGTTCCGTTATACCCATTGGGAGACAAATCAGCCGTGGTGGTGGCTCCTTGATCATCGAAGGACCAATACCCCAGCGGAACAGGAAAGGCGGGCTTGTCATTAGGATCGTTGGGATTCGTGCCCGCAGCCAATTCCTGTTCATCAAAGTAGCCATCGGAATCCGTATCATGCTTGTTTGGATCTGATCCGGTCTGATTCGCATCGACAAAATTTCCATCACCAGTCTCGGCCCCATCGGAAATCCCATCATTATCGGAATCTGTATCGAGAGGATCAGTTCCCGTCTGCGTGGCACTCACCCAGACTCCGCCTAAATCTTCGTAACCATCCAGAACAGTATCATTATCGCTGTCATCATCATTGGCCGCCGTGCCTCGAGTGAACTCCTCGAGATTCGAAGACGCATCGGCATCCGGATCACCGGCATCCCCATTCTTCACGTCCACTCCACCATTGTCATTGGGGTCGATCCCATTGGTCACTTCCCAGCCATCGGGAAGGCTGTCACCGTCCGTGTTTAATTCATTGGGATTGCTCCCGGTCTGATTTTCATCAACATAAACTCCTGAGTTGTTTTCCACCCCATCGAGAAGACCGTCGCCATCTCCATCTGGATTCAGAGGATCAGTTCCAGTATCAGCCAAACTGGTCCAAGTTCCACCACCTGTCTCGACACCGTCCTTCAATCCATCATTATCCGAATCATCCAAAGTAGGATTGGTCCCGGCAGTCTGTTCTTCGAGATTAGTCAGATTGTCACCATCCTGATCTCCATCCGCACCATCATCGCCGGCATCACTATTAGGATCTAATCCATAGCCTACTTCCCAAGCATTGAGAAGTCCGTCGTTATCATCATCCCCATCGGGATCTGGAATGTTGGATGTCGCGTCAACCGAAACGAGGTCATAGACCACGTTGCCGGTTGTGGCACCGATTGCGAGGATGACATTTCCGGCAGGAACGGTTGGTCCGGTAGTATAAGTGGCAACATTTCCAGCAGCAGGGTCGAGTGACGAGACTGCGAAGAACTGGTTAGATGTTCCGATCTGGGAACTGTTAGTAGCACCAGGCGTTCCCAGAAGAGTCGCGGTGCTGTCAGCGATGCCAAAGTAACCAACGTTGTTGGCGCCCCCACGACGGTTGACCATAATGTCGACTGTATAGGTAGTATTGGCCTGGAAAAGAACTCCGAGGTCCTGATAGATAAACCCGTTGGTTCGTATACCGAGGTTATTCGGCCCATCACCACCGCTGGCCCCGATCGCTGAAGACAGCTCAAGGAAGGTTCTGTTGAAGTTGGGATCCGTAGTTGGCGCACCTGGTGTTCCAGCAACGTTTCCTTCGGAAAACCAGCCGTTGGGAATGGCATCGGCCCAAGGGTTACCACCCAGAACGTTATCCTCAAAGCTGGCGTTATTGACAGGGATCGCAGCTCCGTTTGCAAGGCCTGGTGCGAAGATCGCGACGGAGAGGGCGGAGAGGATTCTAGTTCTCACAAAAAGGAAGGAAATCGAAATTGTTCTTTTCATGTCCCCTCAACTAAAAAGGTTTTTCTCTGCTGCCGCAAGACCTAAACACATCTGAAGGTCATTATTCGCCAACATTCAGCCCAGGCGAAAGCGCCTAATTCAGGGCCTCAGCCAGCGACTCCAGATTCCGAGCAAACACTCCGCTGTGAAGATATTGGTCTCCCCTCCAGAATTTCCGCTGCCCGGTAAGAGCTCGTCCTCCTACCGCATGATGAAGGCACACGGCGATCACCGCTTATCTTCTATTTTTCTGCCGGGCCAACAAAATACAATGACGCGACCGCTTCGACCTCTCATGAGGCTTCGAGGCAAGCTCCTCCACCTGAAAACCCGCCTTGATCAAAAGCTTTTTAAACTTCGGTGCCGGTTCGGAAAGCCAATAGGCAATACAACCATTCCGCGTGATCACTTTCTTCAACGCCTGCAAAAAGTCGGGAGTGTATAGCCGGGAATTCCCCGAGGTAATCAAATCATCCGGCGTATTATCGATATCGAGCAACAAGGCATCGTAAGATCCGGGCTTCTTTTCCCGGACAATATTGTAAAGATCCCCCTGAATAATCTTCGTCCGCTGGTCTTCAAGCAAAGGCCCGTTATGCTCGACCAAAAAAGTCCGGTTCCACTCGATCAATGGCGACATCAACTCCGCCACGTCCACTGTCGCCGGACTTCCCACCAACTCTAGGGCCCGCTTCAATGTGAATCCCAAGCCCAATCCCCCGATCAAAATATTGGGATGCGCCGGACGTGAGCCCTTTCCCTCCCGCAATGCCTGACACCCCACATCGGCCAACTGCTGCTCCGAAAAGGTCAGTGCCGTGCTCATCAATTCGAAGCCATTATATTTCAGGTAAATCTTCCCGTCATGCTCGTGCAAAGAATACACCGTTCCATCCGGCATCCTGGATTCGGCGAGCTTCACATACGGCTTCATGGCCCGACCATCGTCAGCCAGCCACATTGAACAAGAAGATTAACTCTTCTCCACTAGCAAAACTCATGTGCCGCCCACTGCACTCAAGCGGGAAAATCTTGCCGGAACAAGGGCGGAAGAATTTACCCACCTTTTTTGTCCTCCTTGTCCGAATTTGCGTGGGCCCTCATCGCAATTACCACCGCTCCGAATACGAGACAGGCACCGATCACCGTTTGGAGTTCCGGGATCTCGCTCAGAAACACCGCAGCAAATAAAATCCCGTAAACCGGCTCCAGTCCCGCCACAATACTCACAAACTGAGCCTTCAAAATCGCCAGGGATTTGATGAACAAGATTTGAGGTAAGGCGGTACAAAAAACACCCAAGATAAGGAGAAGCAACACCGTATTTGATTGCGGAACTTCTGCCTGAATAAAAACGACCGGCAGCAGCAGCAGGGCCGCACTCGCATGTTGGTAAAGGGCAACCACGAGAACGGAGTTCTCTTTAACGAGAATCCGATTATGCAGAGTCAACATAGCAAACAAGGCCCCGGAAACGACCGCCCAAATCAGTCCCACCGTTCCTGAGTCCGACAAATCAAAACGTGGCGCAACCAGAACCAGACCGATCACCACCACAACGGCACTCAAGACATCAACGGCCCGAACCCGCTGGGAACTCAGCAACGGCTCCAGAAAAGTCACAAAGATTGGAAAGGTCGCGTAACCAATCAAGCCGATGGCAACTGTCGACACTTGAATGGCATGAAAAAATGTCAGCCAATGCAAAGCCAGGAGGACTCCTGAAAACGCGATCAACACCAGGGACTTGCGGGAACTGGCCCGCATCTCCGCCGAAAAAATCTTCAACCCCAAAACAATCGTCAAAGCTGCAAAAGCGGTCCGCCCGAGCACGATGATGAGAGCACTTGCCGGAATCAATTTTCCAAACAAACCCGATATCCCAAACAGAAACACCGCAGCATGAAGCTCGATCGTCGCGACCCTCGAATTGGAACTCTGGTTCATCTGCAATTAACGGCTCGTTTTGGGTTTAACTCTGAGTCAGGCGGTCCGGATTCCGAAAGTCGGCTCTTTTGAATGAACGGTAGCTTTGACACCCCGCGACCCATTTGAAAGCAGATCGCGCTCATC
>JAKMEV010000572.1:0-4600 GCA_022425785.1 Akkermansiaceae bacterium
CTTCCCAAAAGTCGACGCCGCAAAACAAGCCGAAGAACTTCTCGAAAAAATTGCCGAATTGAGCCGATAGTCAGAGCTGATTCATCAACGAGGCTACTCAAGCTCACAAAAATACCGCCGGCGGGGATCGCACCCGCACGATCTAGGATCAATGGATTTTAAATCCACAGCGTCTACCAATTCCGCCACGGCGGCTTTTCTTCCGGGCTGGGCGGAGTCTTTGATAGCAAACTGATCTTGGCAAGTCCGGAGAACACGATCCGCAAAGATTAGAGCAAAATTACTTTAAGAGCTCTTCGCAATGGACATTTCTCCTAATCGACCAAAAAACGAAACACCAAGGTGTGTTCGTAAACCTCCCCCGGCCGGAGAATCGAATTCGGAAAATCCGCCTGATTCGGCGCGTCGGGAAACCCTTCCGCTTCCAAGCACAAGCCGGTGCGCTTTCCGAAAGGATTATCGCAGAGAAAATTCCCGGCATAGAATTGCACTCCCGGCTGATCAGTGAAAACCTCCATGGATCGGCCCGATTTGGGGTCGTGCAACTTGGCTGCCGGACGGACACCCTCCCCTTCGCAGAGAATCCAACAATGGTCGTAACCCCCCGCGGATTTCAAGGCCTCAAAATCACCCTCAATTCGCTCACCCACGAAGGACAGCTCGGTGAAATCCATCGGAGTTCCCTGCACCACGGCACGCTCTCCCGTGGGAATCAATCCGGCATCGGTTGCCAAATAATGATCGGCGTGAACTTGCAATTCGTGATCAAGAATTGTTTTCGTGAAATCGCCGCCGAGGTTCCAATAAGTATGGTTCACGATATTTACCGGAGTGGGCGCATCAGTGCTGGCTTCGACATGAAAAGTGAGCTCGTTCTCCTCGGACAACCAATAGCTCACCACAACATCGAGATTCCCCGGATAGCCTTCCTCGCCATCGACGGAACGATAGGTCAGACGCACTCCTTCCGCTCCTTTTCGGCTAACAGCCTCCCCTCTCCAAAGCGCTTGATTGAACCCCTTCTCCCCGCCATGCAAATGACATGGAATGCCGCCCGGTTCGTTATTGGTAGCCAGAGAGTATTCTCTACTATCCAAAGTAAATTTCCCGCGTGCAATACGATTTCCAAACCGTCCCACGGTGGCACCGAGAAATGACTCATCGCTCTCCCAATCGCCCAAGGTTTGATGGTTCAAGGTGATCTCCGAAACGATCCCGTCACGATCAGGCACTTTCATCGAGGCCAAAATCGCGCCGTATTCGATCACTTCTGCTTTGAGCCCGTTGGCATTTCGAAGGGTGAAAACCTCAACGGGATGCCCGCCCGAAGTGGTGCCGTAAAGAGAAGTTTCCACCTTTTAAAAAAGTTGGCCTCTTAATCGAGAATATGAACTTCGACCCGGCGATTCTTGCGACGGCTGGCCTCATCTTCGTTCGGAACCGCCGGCTGGCTGTCTCCGACACCAAGAGATTTCAATCGCTCGGCGGGAACCCCCTGACTGACCAGGAAATCGAGCAGAGCCTTCGAACGTTCACGGCTCAGCTTCAGATTACCCGCTTTTCTTCCGAGATCACAGGTGTGTCCCACGATCTCAAAACGAGCCTCGGGATACAGCATAAGCACCTCCTTCACCTGAGTGAGCACCCTTGTTTGCTGCTCCTTCACATCGGCCTCTCCCTTGGCGTAGCGAATGGGATCAATCGTCGCCATACGACGCCGGAGTTGATCAAGTTGCTTCTCCATTGAGGCATTACTCAGATGCAAACGCCCCAGGTTCATGCGAACCTTCTTTAAGTCCGCGGTCTTGGCTGCCAAGTCAGTATTGAGCTTGTTTTTCTCGCTCTCTAATTTAGCCAGCTTTGCCTGCTGGTCTGGCTTTGCCGTCATTCCTGCGCGAGCTTTTTTTAATTCAGCATCTTTCTTCGTCACCTCTACACTCAGCCTTTCCTTGTCCTGTTCCAGGGCCTCCACCCGAGCCGAAACGGTAGCGTAATCTTTCTTCAGTCGCTTCGCTTCGGCTGCAACCGAAGCGGCGTTCTTTGATTCCAGCTCCGCCCGGGCAAGGCGCGTCTTCGTCTCCGCCAGAGTCTTTTGAAGTCGGTCTCGTTCGGTAGTCAGACGCAGGGCAGATGCAGCAAGCTTGATCTTCTTGGCCATCTCCGTTTGCGCGGTGCTCATACCGGCTTTGGCCTCAATCAAAGCGGCACGCGCTTTTTCCAATTCTTGATTCAATTGCTTGCTCTTAGCCGAGAGCTCGGCATTTTCCTTACCGAGTTTCTTGGAGGCTTCGACCAATTTGGCATTCTCCGTCAATTTGGTTTCGGCAAGCTTCATCGTCTTCTTGGCTGCCTTCAAATCGGTTTGGGCCGCTTTCAACTCCTTCCCGAGTTGGTCTCGCTCGGCTCCCAGCTTCTTGGCCGAAGCCGCGAGCTTCATGCTTTCAGAAACCTTGGTGTTCATCGCCTTCAACAAGGTTTGCGAATCTTCGTAATCTCCCTTCACCTTCTCAAGATCAGCTGCGAGCGCAGTCTTTTCCCGAGCCAGCTTGTTCGCGGCCATTACCGCATCTTTGCTCCTCGCGAGATTGGTTTCCAAAGTCTTCGCCTTTCGCTCAAGCGACGCCATCGCCGATTTGCTGGTAGCCACTTCCTTGGTCAGGGCATCACGCCGAAGGACCAGTTCCTTATTATCCTTTCCAAGCTGGGCTGCCCTAGCCGTCAACTCGGTCGCCTTTTTCAAATCCGACTGCATCGTCTTCGAGCCATTGCGCAACTGGGCTAGCTCGACTGTTGCTTGCTCCAACTTCTTCTTTAAATCGTCACGCTCTGCCGTCAGTTTATTTGCGACCATCGCGGCCTCCTTGTTTTTGCTCAGCTCAACTTCTATTGACTTCACCTTTCCTTCGAGAGTGGTCATTGCGGAGTTGCTTGTCGCTACTTCCTTGACCAAGGCATCACGGCGGGCCATCAATTCCTGGTTTTCTTTCCCGAGCTTGGCGGCATTCGCGGCAAGCGCCGTCGCCTTGGTCAACGCAGCCTGCATCGACTTCGCGGCCCCTTGATCTTGAGTCAGTTTCTTCTGAAGATCCGCCATTTCGCCAGTCAACTTCTTGTTGGCAGCGGCCAGCTTCTTCGCCGCCATCGCGGTCTCCCTGTTTTTGGCCAGATCAGCCTCCAAAGATTTCACCATTCCTTCAAGAGTAGTCATGCCAGTCTTACTCGCAGTTACCTCCTTGGCCAAAGCATCCCGGCGGGCCACCAGTTCCTGGTTCTCTTTCCCCAGCTTGGCGGCACGAGCAGCAAGCGCCGTCGCCTTGGTCAACGCGACCTGCATCGACTTCGCGTCGCTCTGGCGCTGCTCCAACTCTTTTATTGATTGGGTCAACTTCTTCTGCAAGCCATCACGCTCTACGATTAACTTCTTATGAGTGTCTTCTAATTTCTTCGCGGCCTGAGCGAGGATGACATTCTTTCTTAGCTCCGCCTTGATGACTTCTTGCTCATTTTTAGCGACCAGCGTTTCTTCCACCGCGAGTTCCAGCTTGTTTGCCAATTCATCACGTTCCCCCAAAAGCGCCTTGTTCTGTTTGCCAATTTTTTCAGCCATCGCAGCCTTCTCCATTGTTTTGGCCAGACGGTCTTCGAGCTCCGTCATTTTGCGTTGGGATTGATCGAGACCGACATTTGCATCAGCCAATTCCTTCTGCAAGCGAGCCCGCTCACCAGTGAGCTTCTCCTGCTCTTTGGCCGCCATCGCCAACTTGCCCCGCAGGTCGTCGCGCACTTTGATCAGGACCGGGGCATCGAGCGCTTTCTTTTTCGCTGCGGCAAGATCTTTCCGGAGTTCCGCTATTTCCGATTCACGGCTCGCCAAAAGCTTTTTGAGCTTCTCCTGTTCCTTCACGGCTTTTTGTAAATCCGCCATCAACACGCGACCTTTGGCATTGGCCGTTTCGAGACGCTTGATCTCCGCATCGCGGGAAGCGAGTTGAGTTTTAATTGCACCGGCCTGTTCCTCCAGCAAGGCGATTCGCTGGGCCGATTTGATCTGGGCCACCTCGGCGACCGAGGTGCGCCTAAAGAGTTCATCGACCCGCGCAATCAGCGCATTCTTCTCGCCGCGCAAAACCTGATACCGACCCAAAAGAGTCGAGCGTTCGACGGTTTCGTCGCGAAGCAGTTCTTCCAGCTTCTTGGTGCGATCCTGCAATGCCTTCAGCTGGCTGAGCTTCACCTGTGCCACCGCGAGTGCCGATTGCTCTTCCTTAAGTGACTTTCGCAAGCCGGCCAAATCGCTTTCGACCTTTCTCCGAAGGGCTACCATCTCGTTATCTTGCGCCTTCATGCCCTTGCGAGCCTCGGCCTCAAGCTTCTGATGCTCACGAATTTTTTGAGCCGCTTCATCGAGCAGCTTCTGCAGTTGCTCGACCTTGCCTCGCTGATCCGGAACCTGGGGACGCTTTGCGAGCTTGGCGTAATCTTTTTGCAGAACTCGATAGTCCCGCAGGGTCTGTCCGAAATCCGTTTCGAGCTGGAGAACCAATTTAATCAGCTTCTCCCGTTCCTCACGGGATTTATCAGCCTCCTGGGCACAGATCGG
>JAKMEV010000588.1:0-6606 GCA_022425785.1 Akkermansiaceae bacterium
AAAAAGCTTCGCGCTCGCGTTCCCGTCGAAAAAATGATCTAACAGGTCATGCAAACAGCGGTATACGCCGGCAGCTTTGATCCACCTACCAACGGTCATCTCTGGATGATCAAGCAAGGCCTCGAGCTTTTCGACCGCTTGGTCGTCTCAATCGGGCAGAACCCGAGCAAAAGCTACATCTTCACCACCGAGGAACGTCTCGAGCTTTTGAGGGCATCAATCCCCTCCTGTGACCGCCTGACGTTCACCCACTTCGACAACCGTTATCTTGTCGATTACGCCCGGGAAGTGGACGCGCAATTCATCCTTCGCGGAATACGTTCGCCCCACGACTACGAATACGAACGCGTCATGCGCCACATTAATGGCGACATGGCTCCTGAGATCAACACGGTCTTCCTGATGCCGCCACGCGACAAGGCGGAGCTTTCCTCCAGCATGGTGATGGGGTTAATCGGTCCTGAAGGGTGGGAAGAATCTGTGCATCGTTATGTCCCCGGCCCCGTCTTCGAGGCACTCAAAGAAAAACGTCAATCAACTCAGTCATGACTACTCTCGCCATCGCTCTCGGAGCCTTCGTTCTCTACCTGGTCGCCTACCACACCTATGGCAAATGGCTCGCAGCGAAGCTCTTCAAACTCAACCCAAAGGCCAAGGTTCCCTCCATCGAACAAGAGGACGGCAATGACTTCGTTCCTACCGAAAAGAAAATCATCTTCGGTCACCACTTCACCTCAATCGCTGGCACCGGTCCCATCGTCGGCCCTGCACTCGCGGTCATTTGGGGATGGGTGCCCGCACTTATCTGGGTCCTCTTTGGTTCAATCCTGATTGGCGCCGTCCACGACTTCGGCGCTCTCGTCGTCTCACTCAGAAACCGCGGACAAACCGTCGGCGACATCGCAGGCCGTGTCATCACCAAGCGCACCCGCATTCTCTTTCTGACGATTCTCTTCCTAGCCCTCACCATCGTGCTGGCCATCTTCGGACTCGTGATCGCGGCCGTCTTCAAGATGTATCCGCAGGCCATCTTCCCCTGCCTCGTGCAAATCCCCATCGCCATCGTTATTGGCATGACCCTTCACCGCAAAGGCGCTAATCTTCTCATCCCCTCCCTTCTCACTCTCGCCTTGATGTATCTCTCGGTCGTCTTCGGTGATGCCGCATTCCTCCACGACTTCAATCAATCCATGGCCAAGCTCTCCATTCTCGAGTGGGTCATGATCCTCCTCGCCTACTCCTACGTGGCCTCCGTTCTCCCGGTCTGGACCCTCCTCCAACCACGCGACTACATCAACAGCCTCCAACTCCTTACCAGCCTTGGCCTCGTTATGATTGGTCTCGTCGTCGCCGCCCTCATCGGCGGAGCCGCGGTCGAAGGCTCACGTCCCGCCCTCGAAATCGTTGCCCCGGCGGTCAACTGGAATCCCGAAGGTGCCCCGGCAATTTTCCCATTCCTGTTTATTACCATCGCCTGTGGAGCAATCTCGGGCTTTCACTGCCTCGTCTCCTCTGGAACGACCTCCAAACAAATCAAATGCGAATCCGACGCCCAGTTCGTCGGCTACGGCTCCATGCTCACCGAGGGATTCCTCGCGGTCCTCGTCATCCTTGCTTGTGTAGCGGGACTCGGACTGGGAACGGGAGCGGGCGATTCCTTCCTGGCCGGTGCAGACGCCTACAAGGATAAGTATTCCTCCTGGAGTGCCGCAGCCGGACTCGGCGCCAAAGTTGGAGCCTTTGTCGAGGGCGCCGCCAATTTTCTCAAAGCCCTCGGCATCCCCGCCACCTTCGCCATAGCGCTCATGGGAGTCTTTGTCGCCTCCTTCGCAGCCACTACCCTCGACACGGCCTGCAGACTCCAAAGATACGTCGTTCAGGAACTCGCCCGCACCCTCGCTCCGCGCCACCGCATCAATGGCAAGCGTGTGGGTGAATACGTCGATGGCAATCCCCTCTACTGGCTCACCAATCGTCACGTCGCCACAATCTTCGCCGTCCTGATCGCCTACCTCATTGCACGATTACCTGAAATCCCCGGAGGGACTCCAGGTAAAGGCGGCCTCCTTCTCTGGCCTCTTTTCGGTGCCATCAACCAACTTCTCGCCGGGCTCGCTTTCCTCGTCATCACCTTTTGGCTGCGACGCCGCGGCCTTCCCCTTTGGATGACCGGGATCCCTGCAATCGTAATGCTTATTCTCCCCGCCCTCGCCATGTCCTCCAATCTTCGCAATTTTGCGGCCAAGGAAAATTGGCTCCTCTTCGGTGTCGGATTCGCCACCATCCTCCTCGAAATCTGGATGATTGCTGAAGCAATCTCAGTCTGGAAAAAGAGCAAAGGCCTCCTCGAGGATGCCACGCAAATCAGGGGATCATCAAACGAAGGTGGGCGCTCTTGTTAAGTTCCCACAGGGGCCAACTCACCCTTACCTGGGCCAAGGCCCAAGGCTTTAGAACCAATCGGGTGCTGAAAAACACCATAGTTCAAAGCCCCGGACTGCGACCTAGTGGTAGCGGCCTAAGCTGGAAATTTTGCTATCAGGAATTCGTTCCTGGGGTGCGCACGCGATCAATCAACTCACGGATCTCCTTCGGCGGCTGAGGGGTCAGCGTTGCCACTATTGTCGCCACGATGAAGTTCACAAACATTCCCAGGAATCCAATTCCTTCCGGCGAGATTCCGAAGAGATACTGATCTTTCGTTCCCCCCATAAACTGGAAGTAAATAATATACCCTAGGGTAAAGGTAATCCCGGCAACCATCCCGGCAATCGCTCCCTCTTTGTTCATCCGACGGGAAAAGATTCCCATCACCAAAGTCGGGAAGAAGGACGAGGCGGCGAGCCCAAAGGCAAAGGCCACGGTCTTGGCTACGAAGGTCGATGGTGGGTTAATTCCAAAGTAGGCCGCCACAAGCAACGCCCCCAGCGAGGCTCCCCTGGCCCATCTAATTTCCTCCTTATCGCTCAACTCGGGTTTAATTACCTTCTTCATTAAGTCGTGGGAAATCGACGTCGACAGAACGAGCAACAAGCCCGCTGCTGTCGAAAGCGCCGCCGCGATACACCCAGCCATCAAGAGCGCGATCACCCATTGGGGAAGCCCGGCCATATGGGGATTGGCCATCACCATGATATCCTTACCGAAGGTCAACTCGTTCTCTTCCCCCGCTTTGATCCTCTCGGGGCCCCGATACTGAACCATGCCATCGCCATTCTTATCTTCCCAAGTCATCTGCTTGGTCTCTTCGAACTGAGCAAACCAAGAGGGAAGTTCCTCCTTATTCTTGCCGTCCAAACTCTCGATGAGATTGACCCGGGCAAACGCACCAATCGTTGGAGCGGTGAGATAAATGACCGCGATAAAAGACAGCGTCCAACAAGCCGAGGTCCGCACTGCCTTGACATTTTTCACGGTGAAAAATCGCACGATGACGTGTGGAAGCCCTGCGGTCCCGCACATCAAGGCAGCCGTGATACAAAACATGTCGATCGTCGAAAGCGACCCGCTGGTATAGTGACTGAATCCCAAATCGGCATTAATTTGATTCAATTTCACCAGGAAGGGCACCGCTGGTTCACTATTGGTATATTCACCAATGAAACCCAATTGCGGAATGACATTGTTGGTCATCGCAATCGCAATAAAAATCGCCGGAATAGTGTAGGAGAATGCCATCACGCAATATTGCGCCACCTGAGTGTAGGTAATCCCTTTCATCCCTCCAAGTCCTGCGTAGAAAAACACGATGGAAGCACCGATCAGCACTCCAAGCGGAATCCCGATATTAAACAACTGGGAGAAAACAACTCCGACCCCACGCATCTGCCCCATAATGTAGGTCAGACAAATGAAGATCGCACAAACGACAGCCACCAAACGAGCCGCCTTTGAATAAAAGCGATCGCCGATAAAATCAGGCACGGTTGCTTTACCGAACTTCCGCAAAAACGGCACCATCAAGACAGTCAGCAATACAAAGCCGCCGGTCCACCCCATCAAATAGCGCGATCCGTCATAGCCCTCGACCGCCAGGACTCCGGCCATCGAAATAAAGGTCGCGGCACTCATCCAGTCGGCAGCCGTGGCCATCCCATTAGCAAATGGTGAGACCCCACCGCCCGCGATATAGTATTCCTTCGTAGATCCGGCACGGGATTTGACCGCTATCCCAATATAGAGAGCGAACGAAATCCCAATGAAGAGGAAATTCCAGTGATCTTGGCTCATCGTCCTTCCTCCTCGTCTACTTCAAATTGTGCATCGAGCTTTTTCATCCAAAAAGCGTAGCTGATCAGCAGGAGAACAAAGCAAATGATCGCTCCCTGCTGGGCCATCCAGAACCCAAAGGGCGCCGTGCCGACATTCGGGAAATTTGCATCCAACCAATCCCGCAGTAAAATTCCGCAGCCGTATGAGACGAAAAACCAAATGCTGAGCAGGACGCCCACACATCTAAGATTCGCCTGCCAATACCTTCCTCGAGCCGTATTTGTCTCTTCCATCATGTTTTGCTTCCCACATGACCTAACAACTCGTCCATGTCCCTGAAAGGCAGAAAATACTATGGCGCGATTTTTCATTCCGGCTCCCGCTGATTCATGCTTTGCTCTCCCCACCAGATTCTCTGGCCATTTCCTACCCATCCATGAGTGCTCCCACCCAAGTCCGATCCCTCGACCGCCTCCCCAAAACCGGCAGTCTGATCATCCCAGGACGACTCGATGCCCCGCTCGCTGCCGACCTCGTGGGCGCCCTGAAGGGTCGGACCATCACCTGGCTGGCCGAGGAGTCGACTGCTCTCTCCCAGGATCTTCAGAACTACCTGCAAACAAGCGGACTAGATGGAGCCTCATTCTCAAAAATTGACCCGGCGCTCACCGATGTCGGGGCCTATCTCGAAGGAAAACTTGAAGGAAATGGTGTCCTAATCTTCGTTCCCAGCGAAACAAATTGCCGCCCGGGCGCCCCCCACCGCATTCCGGCCGACACCCTACAGGCCTTGTGCTTCTTGGGATTACCGGTCACCCCTCTCGACATCAGCCTTCCCGCCGAAACCTGCCTCGCCACGGAAAGCGCTGCCAAACTCCCCTCTGCTGTTCTGACTTTCGGCCCCAGCATTGCGAGAGGGCAGGCCACCATCGCCCGCTGCCGGGAATCCCTTCTCATCGCAGCCGAAGAATCATTCTCCTCCCGCGATTTCCTCAATGGCTCCCTCGCAATGGCTCTCCTCGTCGGCCTAAAAAAGCACGGTGCCTCAAATCACCTTTACGACGGCACGGATGATTCTGAGATCGCCTACGGAAAAATCCTCGGAGCTGCCATTGCTCTCTCCAAGGAAATTAAAACCGCTACCAAGAAGAATCGCGTCGGTATTATTCTCCCCCCGGGAAAAGCCGGACTCATTGCCAATATCGCAGTCCTCTTTGCCAACAAGGTTCCTGTTAATCTCAACTTCACCGCTTCCCGCGAAGCCGTTCACTCGGCCATCCGCCAGTCCGACCTCGATAAGTTCATCACCGCCGACCCCTTCGTCCGCAAGGTCAACGATTTCCCTTGGCCACCCAATCGCGACCTCCTCTTCATCGAACGAATTCTCCCCCGAATTAAGAAAGCCATCGTCAAGTGGTCTCTTCTTGGAAAAACCCTCCCCGCCAATGTCCTCGCCCAAATGCTCGGAATTGGAAAATCGAAGGGAGACGATGAAGCCGTCCTCCTCTTCACCTCGGGTTCATCAGGCGAACCCAAAGGCGTCCCGCTTTCCCACCGCAACATCCTTGCCAATGTCTGCCAATTTGGCCGCCAACTCGGGCTTCCGCCCAAATCCAAGCTTCTCGGATGCCTCCCGCTGTTCCATTCCTTCGGGAGCACCGTAACCCTCTGGTTCCCCGTCATTGAAGGCCTCGACCTTGTGACTTATCCGAGCCCCCTCGAGACAAAGCGCCTCGCCGAGCTCATCAGCCAGCATCAGATCAACCTCCTCCTCGCCACCCCGACCTTCCTTCGCGGATACATGCGACGGATCGATCCTGAGCAGCTCAAGTCGCTCCAACTTGTCGTCACCGGAGCAGAAAAACTTCCCAACAATCTCGCCACTTCGTTCGAGGAGAAATTTGGTATCCTTCCCATGGAAGGCTATGGCTTGACCGAAACTTCCCCCGCTACCAACGTCAACCTTCCTCTTGGTGATCAGTCACCCGAACTACCGGTTATCCCTTCCCAACGTTTCGGCTCAGTGGGCCCGCCTCTACCAGGCATCGCCGTGCGGATCACTAATCCCGCCACTGACGAAAATACCGCCATCGATCAATCCGGAATCATCTGGCTAAAAGGTGCCAACATCTTCCAGGGATACCTCAATAAACCCGAACTCACTGAAAACGCTCTCGACTCCAACGGATGGTTCAAAACCGGCGACGTCGGCCGCATGGATGATGATGGGTTCCTTTTTATTGAGGGTCGCATCTCCCGCTTCTCAAAAATCGCCGGAGAAATGGTGCCGCACGAAACCGTCGAAGCTGCCATTAATTCAGTTCTCGGATTAGATCAGGAAACCGAGCGTAAGATCGCCATCATCGGCATTCCCGATGAAAAGAAAGGCGAAGC
>JAKMEV010000004.1:0-4326 GCA_022425785.1 Akkermansiaceae bacterium
GTCAAAACCCCCAAAATCAAGGAGACAAAACCTATTATTTTACCCATTTCGCAAATGAGCTCGCTTTATTTGCGAGAAAAAGGGAATATTGCGTCATTCTAGCGCTCCCGCTTCGTCCGAACCCCCGGTTTCGCCAGAATCTCGAGGTAAATACCCTTCCATTCCGCTACCAAGGCCTGATCGATCGCCTTCCCCATCTCCTTTTCATGCAAGGATTGGGCATTTTCAGCACTTTCCCCCTGTCGGCAGTCGAAATCCCAGAAATCCACGCCCTCGGGCAATTCCTTGCTCCGCTCCCGTTTGAGATACTTGCGCACCTCTGATTTGATCTTATCGGCAAGGCGGGCCGGCTTGTGATTACTCGCCTCCAGGGAGAAAAATTTCTTCATTCCCGACTTGTTGCCGACCACGACCTGAATGTCTAGCCTCCCGATGGAAAGAATGTCCTGAGACCGTTGTTTCATTCGACCCCGTCCCCCTTTTCGAGTCTCCCCTCCCAACGCCTCCGGGGAAACTACGCCGTCTCAACTGCGAGCCTCTGCTCCGCACGCGTTTTCCCTAAAAGGGCCAGAGGCTTTTGATGACGCCTTTGACGACTCCGCTTTTGGCTTCGCCTTTTTCCTCGTCAAGAATTTGAGCGTAGCGAATTAGGCCGAGTGCGGTGGCGTATTGAGGGTCTTTGAAGTAGGCATGCACGCCGCTAACATCCGGCTGTTCCGGCTTGTAGGCAGGGATGCCAAAGACCTCCAAGGCAAGTTCACCAATGCCGCGCATCTGACTCGTTCCCCCGGTGAGAAAGACTCCCGTTCCAACTTCCTTGAGCGCACCTTTGGGAAGACGCTCCAGGACAATCTCAAAAGTCTCTTCCAGACGCCCGCGAATGACATCGTTGAGTAATTGACGTTTAATTTCCACAGCGGGCGCGCCTTGCTCGTCATCAACTTTCACCACGCCCACCGAGTGCGCGGGGTCAGCGGAGGCATGACCCTCGGCGATCTTCACTTTCTCAGCTTTAGTGAATGGAATATGCGTCACGAGGTGAATGTCATTGCTGACGTGATTCCCCCCCACCGGCACACAACCCGAGGCCGCAATCGAGCCGTCGAGATAAAGAACATAGTCGGTCGTCTCTCCTCCGATATCGATCACGAGGGCGCCGTCCTGCTTGCGCTCGGCATTCAAACAAATCTGGGCCGAAGCAATGGGAGCAAAAACAACATCATCGACTTCGAGAGGAATCTCCCGCACGCATTTAATGCTGTTTTGAATGCGGGTCCGCACGCCGTGAACAATGTGATAGTCCGCATCGAGAGTCCGTCCCAGCAATCCATACGGCTGCGTGGTATGCGTTTGGCCGTCGAGAGTGTAATGCCGCGAAAGATGGTGAAGATAAACATGATCACTCGCGATCGCGATGTCGCGGGCGATTTCCCGGACCTCATCCAGGTGGCTGCGATCTACCTCTTGTTCGTCGTCGGGTAGACGGAAGGTTCCCGTGTTATTGACACCCTCGATGTGACTCCCCGTCACCGCGAGAAACACACTCTTGATGACAACGTCACTCACATCCTCCGCCGCAAGCAAGGCCGCTTTTACGCAGGCTCTCACTTGCTTGTAATCGGCAATTTCTCCTTTCCGCACTCCGGCGGAGCGGGTCTCGCCCAAACCGAGAATTTTCGCTGATTCGTCCGGTTTAATCTCCGCCACAACCATCACGGTCTTGGTCGAACCAATCTCCAAACCTACATGAATTTTTGAACGCGCCATTGTTCGATTTCAACTTAGAGCTCATCCCGATATGTGACGGGAACGAATCTATCCGGAATGAGGTTTACTGATTTCAACTCCCTGCCCTTGGCCCGGGCATGGCCAACAAGCTTGGTAAGCTTTTGGAGTTGATGTTCCTGCTCGTAATAAGAGAGAGTGACAATCGTTTTTCCAAGGGTCATCATTTCGAGGGTAATCTCGTCCTTCACAATGACCCAGGCCGGACGCTCGAAACCCTCCATGGAAGCGGATGCCAGATTCACCAGATCCAAGGCGTATTGCAGCCCCTCGTGTTTGATCTCCTGCCCTTCCATGATCTCGTGATCCTCGGCTTGCAAAACACGAATCACCGGAAGTCGCTCCGCAAAATCCCAGAGAGTCTGTGAAGCACATTTGAATGGCACCCCGGTTTCATCGATCAACAAGCCCGCGGCGCGATCGCGCTGCACGATGCCGAGTTGATTACAATCCAACCAAGCGACCGGAGTCCGCTCACTCACCTCGATTTTTAAAGTCCCCGGAAGTCGCCGGGTCACGCGCGCTTCGGTGGTCTCGGGAAGATTTCTCAAGGTTTCCTCCAACTCGTTGGTATCGAGGGCAAAAATACTGGCATCCAAATCCAAACCCGTGGTGACCACGATCCTGCTGTGGGTTAAAAACCGCGGAGCCTCGCCCTCGAAGTCAGTCAGGGGCACCTCCTTGATACCGAACTCCTCGGTATTTTTCACGAAAAGCTCTTCCCAGCCAAGACGACCGGCAAATCCCAGTGCCATCACCGCCATCAATATCAGCCCAAATTTCATGAACCGCCCTCCCAGCTTCAGGAAGTCGAAGAACAAAATCCGCGGTGATTGCACCTTCAGGGCAAGCATACGGTCACGCGATTCGCGGGTGCGGCGTCTCGATGTGCGGCGTTGAAACATGGGGTCTACTTTAGGTTCGGGCGCCGAGAGAAATCTCGGCAATCCTTACGCAAAGTTCGCCAAATGAAAGACCCGCTTCCTCCCCAGACATTGGTAAAAGGCTGGTTTCGGTCATTCCGGGGATAGTATTGGCTTCTAAGACGTAAGGATCTCCTAACGAATTTAACAACACATCCACCCGCGAGTAAACCTCAATTCCCAGCGCATCGTAAGCTTTCTTCGCGGCAGCCTTCACAATGCCCTCTTCCTCGGGCGTCAGAACCGCCGGACAAACATACTGGCTTCCACCCGATTTCCCGCTCAACCACGGGTATTTCGTCGCCATATCATACCATTCTCCGTCCGGAGGAATGATCTCCACCACCGGAAACACCTCCCCGTCGATCACCGCCACAGTCAATTCCCGACCCTCCACAAATTCCTCCACGAGAAGATGTTTGTCGAATTCCGCGGCATACTCCATCGCAGCAAGAGCCTCTTCCTCGGTCTTCACGACTCGAATCCCCACGCTCGACCCCTCCCGGGGCGGCTTGACCACAAATGGCACCGGCATTTTCGGCAAACGAACTCCTTCCGAGCAATCGACCATCTCCGAAGCAGGCGTCGGGACATTTTCCGCCACAAAACGCTGCTTGCTCAGATCCTTATCAAAAGCGACTTCACTCGTCTCCGTCCCCGCTCCAGTGTAGGGAATTTTCAATCCCTCCAAATAACGCTGCAGTCCCCCGTCCTCTCCAAAAGTCCCATGGATGACATTAAACACCAAACCCGTCCCTTCCGGAATCTCCGGCGTTTCATCGACCGCTTCGACGCCCACCGCCTGATATCCCTGATCCGTAAGCGCTTTCAGGACAGCCTTCCCCGAGGCAAGAGAAACATCCCGTTCTGTTCCCGGACCCCCCATCAGGACGGTAATTAATAAATTGCGATCCAATTTCATCTGCCCCGAATCTCTCTCTTCAAATCTCATCTTTCAATTTTCAATTCTCCTATTTCAATAGGTCCACCAGATGGCCGCACCCTCCCTTTATCGTCGACCCGACCGATTCGTCTACCTTGGACTCGTGATCTACCTCCTCACTTTCGGCTGGAAATGGCTCAACGGCATTCCTCTCGGCGACTCGATCCAGCATGACCATTTCTCCTTCTACCTCGTCCGACTCCCCGCCTTCACCTTCGTCGCGATTCTGCTCACGCAGGTCATCTTTAATCAATTTCGGTGTTCTCGTCTTGCCATCATCCTTGCACTTATCATGATCCCCGCTCTGCCGATTACCACTTATCTCACTTCTCAATAATCAATCCGTCATCCCTATGCGTCTCACCACTCTTTTGCTCACCCTCTCCACGGCTCTGGCTTTTAGTCAGAAACCCAACATCGTCATCGTCATCACCGATGACCAGGGCTACGGCGATCTGGCCTGCCACGGCAATCCTGTCATCAAGACGCCCCACCTTGACAAGCTCCACGACGAATCAACCGTCCTCACCGACTACCACGTTGCTCCAACCTGCTCGCCGACCCGTGCCGCGCTTCTCACCGGTCACTGGACCAACCGCACCGGCGTCTGGCACACCATTCAGGGCCGCTCGATGATTCGTGAAAACGAAGTCACCCTCGGGCAACATTTCTCCT
>JAKMEV010000015.1:0-4258 GCA_022425785.1 Akkermansiaceae bacterium
GGCACAGGAAGCTCCTTGAACTTGGGAAGAGACTGGAGAGAAGGAACAGCCTCTTCACCAGTGGCACATCCACATGAGCTGAGACCGAGTGATCCAATCGCGAAAGCGGAAAGAGCAATAAACTTAAAAAATTTCATAGTATAGAATTTGGTGTGACGGTGAACAGAATTGGCCCGGAGAGACGACGTCAAGTCGAACTCTCCGAGCGAAACCTTTTTTCAGGTCTGTCGAAATTACTTAGCAGGAATTTCAACGGGAGCAGGCACTGGTGCTGGCTCAGGAGTGCTGCCGCAAGAGGACAGTGAGAAACCAGCAAGAGCTGCGACGAGACCGAGGACGGTTGCAATTTTCATATTTTCTTTTTCTGTTTTGGTTGGTTTTTGAGATCTACAGCCGATTATCTCCGGAGGAGCAAGTTACCGTAAAAATCTAAGAAGGGCTCAGAAAGCACGAAACTCTCCGTCCAACTTGGAGCCCAGATTACTGAAGTCTTCAGGGCTTGCAAGCGGTTAAGTTAGGTTTTTCTTACTTTTTCAGGTAGCGAGGTTCCAATGAACCCAGTATTGCATCGTGAAAAAGTCCCGCTATGTTCCCGGCTTCAATGACCAATCAGCCTCATGTCTCCATCGTTGGAGCTACCGGAGCAGTAGGCCGCGAAATGCTTGTATGCCTCGAAGAACGGAACTTTCCCCTCTCCCAGCTCACTCTTCTAGCTTCAGCCAGATCAGCCGGACAGAATCTCACCTTTCGAGGGGAAGAGATTACTATTAAGGAGCTAACCACCGACAGCTTCGCGGGCATCGACATTGCTCTCTTCTCTGCCGGAGGAGGAATTTCCCTTGAATACGGCCCCATCGCGGCAAAGGCAGGATGCGTCGTCATCGACAACTCCTCCGCCTTCAGAATGGACGAAGGCGTTCCCCTCGTCATTCCGGAGATCAATCCCGATGCCGCCCGAAACCATCCGCGCAACATCATCGCCAACCCGAATTGCAGTACTATCATCACGCTAATGGGGCTGGCCCCACTCCACAAAGCCTTTGGCCTCAAGGGGATTATCGCCTCCACCTATCAAGCAGTCTCTGGCAGTGGCGCCCAGGGAATCGCGGAACTCGATGCTCAAATCAGGGCTCTCACCAATGGAAACCCTCTAGAAAAGAAGGTCTATCCCCACCAAATTGCCCACAATGTCATCCCCCATGTCGACGCCTTCGAAGACAGTGGCTACACAAAAGAAGAGCAAAAAATGCTGCATGAAGGGCGTAAGATTCTCGATCTCCCGGAGCTCAAAGTAACCTGCACCTGCGTCCGTGTCCCCGTCATGAGATCACACTCGATCTCACTCACCGCGATTTTCGAAAAAAAACCCACGGTCAGCGAGGCCCACGCAGCACTCTCAAACTGCCCCGGACTACGACTGGTCGACGATCCATTCCGGTCACTCTACCCAGTCCCACTCGACACCACCGGGAAAGACGACTGCCTCGTTGGACGGGTTCGCGAAGATCAGGTCCTCTCCAACGCTCTCGCCCTCTGGGTCGTCGGAGATCAAGTGAAGAAAGGAGCCGCGCTCAACGCTGTTCAAATCGCCGAAATTCTCTAATTTCAGGACTTCTGCAAGGATTTAGACTATTTCCCCGTCTTAATCATAATAGCAGAATTCTATCCTAAATAGGCCGCATCGCGCCGCTTTCGGGTAGAACCTTTCCCAAAAATGTCAGATCCATCTCACAATCCGGCCGAGTTCGTCGCTCCCTCTCCCGAGGAGCTGGCTCCCCTTTTTCCGGCCTACGAGATCGAAGCATTCATTGCGCAAGGAGGAATGGGTGCCGTGTATCGCGCAACCCAACGATCACTCGATCGACTTGTCGCCATTAAAATTCTGCCCCGGGAATTTGGCGAAGATGAAAACTTCCGGGCCTCCTTCGAAGCCGAGGCCAAGGCCATGGCCAAGCTGAACCACCCCAACCTCATCGGGGTGTATGACTTTGGTGACATCGATGGAATGCTCTTTATCGTCATGGAATTCGTAGAGGGAAAGGCCCTTTACTACTCCGTTCACAAAAAGGCCATCGATCCACTCGTGGCTTTTGAAATGGTCTCGACCATCTCCCGTGGTCTCGCTCATGCACATGCCGGCGGCATCATCCACCGGGACATCAAACCGGCCAACATTCTCCTCGATCTCGAAGCCAATCCGAAGATCGGGGATTTCGGCCTCGCCCGCCCCTTGGATCAGGACCGGTCGGGAGGCGTTGTCTTCGGCACCCCCGGCTACACCGCTCCTGAGGTCTACAAAAACAACCACCCCGTCGACCAACGATCGGATATCTTCTCAATTGGCGCCCTTCTCTACGAACTCCTCAGCGGAACCCCCCCGGTAGCGGATTCCACTGGCATGACCATCGGCAAAGATCCTCGGATCGATACCATCCTTAAAAAAGCCACCCATGCCGACCCGTCAACACGGTATCACGATGCCCAGGATCTTGCCGATTCCCTGGACAAGTTGGCGCCAAAGCTTTCCGGCCCGCGCTTTGCTGCTCCCACTGATAACGGTCCACGGCCAGTCATCGCAAACCCCAGCCTCGCCAGCGCCAAGAAATCTTCCTTCCTCCCTCTACTCCTCACCCTGCTTGTTCTGGGCGGAGGAGGAACCTTCGCCTACTTCACCTTTTTCAACAAAGCCGAGGAACCTAACATTCCCGTCATTGATAACTCGAAGAAAAAAGAGAAAGACACTCCCAAAAAGGTCGTCGACAAGACACCCCCAAAACCTACGCCTGGCCCAGCCAAGGTGAAGCCAAAGCGACCCAAAAAGGATGCTCCGAAGAAACCTGAGAAAGTCGTCGTTAAAGAAACACCTCTCCAAGCTCTCCAGCGCCTCAGAAAGGGCCTCCTCGCCGGCAAGCGGGGAGAATTTCCACCCTTTACTCAAAAGCACAATGGCTCGGCTTACTTCTACGCCGAGCTCCCGGTTACCTGGCACGAAGCAAACAAACTCTCATCCACTTTTGGAGCCAGCCTCGCCCTCTTCCCCGATCCCGAATCCCTCAAGTGGGCTCGCGAATCATTCAAAGAGCAATCAGCCATCTGGGTTGGCGCCTCTGATTCGGGAACCGAAGGGAAATGGCACTGGCAGGATGGCACAGCGGTCGCCGCTTCGGTATGGACCGAAGGAGGGCCGGACAACGAGACAACTACCACCCCTGATGGTGAAGACTTCGCCGCGCTGTCTGAGAGCGCTCCCCTCCTCGAAGATCACCCGGCTTCGCTTAAACTCCCCTTCATTCTCGAATGGAAACTCGACGGAACGACACCCTCCTCCCTCGAATCCCAACTCGCACGAACCGCCGCCGCCTTAAACGAAAAGCGCGCTCCGATCTTCCCAGCTGGCACCGCAAATGTCGGGGGCTCTCGGTTTCTCCTTGTTCGCAGAGCCATGCAATGGGACGAAGCGTCGAACCTTGCGATTTCAGGCGGAGGACACCTCGCTGTCATGTCCAATGAAAACGAGGTAGTCTATACCCACAGACTTCTTCAGGGAGTCCTCGAGGAGCAAAAATCGTGCTGGATTGGTGGTCGAAAAAATGACGAAGACGAATGGGAGAATGTCACCAGAGAAAGCTTCGACTTTATCAACTGGCTACCTGAGCAGCCAGACAACTTTGGCGAGGGGGAAGAGTTCCTGGTAATCAGAAAAATGGACGGACAAGTCGGCGCTAATGATGAAAGCGGGACCCAGATGCCGGTCAACTTCTTCCTTCTCGAATGGTCCCACCCGTCTCAACGCAACTTCTCCGCCGTCGCAGAAGCCCCGAAAGATAAACCCACCGCTCTCGAAAAAGCCTTTGCGGAAGTCCGGATGGACATCATCAACAAACACGGAAGAAACTATGGTCGCTTTCGGAAAAAGTATGACGATATCATCGATGACTTCGTCAAAAAATCGACCTCGGAAGTCATCAACCTCGATGATCGACTCACTCCAGATCAACAACAATTTCTGATCGCACAGCTTAAAGCAATGGAAGGAGAGTATTGGCTCCCCGAAGAAATCCCCGCGAAAACTCCGAAAAAAATCAAACGTTACTTTGATGATGCCCAGACCGACGCAAATGACCTTTGGGAATCCTACGAAGAAGATTTTGAGAAAGCTCTTCGTTATTATTTTGAACTCCTCAACGAGGCATCCCGCCAAGCCTTTAAAAAAGGCGACCAAGTTCTCGGCCTAGCCTTCAAACTTGAAACCGAATTC
>JAKMEV010000026.1:0-10151 GCA_022425785.1 Akkermansiaceae bacterium
TGAACATGAACGAATGCATGGCCGAGCTTTTCGGTAAAACCACCGGCTGCTCCAAAGGCAAAGGCGGATCGATGCACTTCTTTGCTCCTGACAAGAACTTCTGGGGTGGCCACGGCATCGTCGCCGGCCAGACTCCGCTCGGCCTCGGTCTTGGCTACGGCTTGAAATACAACGGCCAAAAAGGATCCGCCCTGTGCTTCATGGGAGACGGAGCAGTCAACCAGGGAGCCTTCCACGAATCACTCAACATCGCGGGCCTTTTCAACATTCCCGTTGTCTATATTATCGAGAACAACGGATACTCGATGGGAACCTCGCAAAAGCGTTCCAGCGCCTACAAGGACTGCCTCGCTCAGCGCGCCGATGGTTACGATATCGATTGGGACCTCGTCAATGGCGAGGACTTCTACGAACTCCGCGCAAAGGTCAATATCGCCATGGAGCGCGCTCACGAGCAATCCCGCCCCACCGTTCTGGAAATTCAAACCTACCGCTACTACGGCCACTCCGTCGCTGATGCGAACCACAAAAAATACCGTTCGCCCGAGGAGATTGAGGACTACAAGAAGAACCACGACCCCATCAATCTTTGGAAACAGCGATTGATCAGCGAGGGAATTCTTACCGAAGAATCCGCCAAGGAAATCGACCGCTCCGCCAAGCAGGAAACCGACGCCGCCGTTGTATTCGCCGACGAGTCTCCCGCTCCCACCATTGAAGACGTCACGGATGACGTTTACTGGGAATCCGACAACAACACCGAGGCCTCCAAGATCGGCCGTCACTTCTTTAACGACTAATTTTCCACGACCATGAGAGAAATCGAATACCGAGACGCCCTCAACGAAGCCTTCGACGAGGAACTGGCCCGCGACGAAAACGTCGTCATCATGGGTGAGGAGGTCGCCCAATATAATGGCGCCTACAAAGTCACCAAGGGACTCTGGGAAAAATGGGGCGACAAGCGAGTCGTCGACACTCCTATTTCCGAAGCCGGCTTCATCGGCATGGGCATCGGAGCCTCCATGCTGGGCATTCGCCCGGTGATGGAGTTGATGTTCTGGTCCTTCCACTCCGTGGCCTTTGACCAACTCGTCAACAACGCGGCCTGCGTTCGCTACATGTCAGGAGGCCTGATCAATGTCCCCATCGTGATGCGTGGACCTGCCAACGGCGGAACGAACGTCGGAGCGACCCACTGCCACACCCCCGAAGGGCTTTTCGCCGCCTTCCCCGGACTCAAGGTCTGCTCGCCCGCGACTCCATCCGACGCAAAAGGTCTCATGAAGGCCGCCATTCGCGACAACGACCCCGTCTACGTCATGGAAAACACCCTTCTCTACGGAAACAAGGGCCACGTCCCCGATCCATCCGAAGGTGACCACGTCGTCCCGCTCGGAAAAGCCGACATCAAGCGCGAAGGCAGCGACATTTCCCTCATCGCCCACGGTCGCAGCGTCCTGCACTGCCTCGAAGCTGCCGAAACCCTTCAGTCCGAGCACGGGATCAATGCCGAGGTCCTCGATCTCCGCTCGATCCGCCCGCTCGACCAGGATGCCATCATCGAGTCAGTCAAAAAGACCAACCGGGCTGTCCTTGTCGATGAATCCAAGCCTTTCTGCGGGGTTTCCGCCCAAATCACCACCCTAATTCAGGAACACGCCTTCGATTACCTCGACGCCCCGATCAAACGGGTCTGCACCATCGACGCTCCGGCCATTTACTCAAAGCACATTGAGGACGAGCAGCTCCCAAATGCCCGCCGGATCATCGAGAAAGTCCTTACGATCGCTTAAAAAACAAATATTGGAATTCCACCTTCGACAACCCAACCTGTCGCTTGGTTTCGTTTTTTAAAGCCAAGGAACGCCAATTTGATACGGTAGAGTTTTGCGGGAACCCATCCCATTGGGTAGGTGTCCAAAATAGGTTCAGCCTATCACCAGAAAATATCCGTCAATCTGAGAAAGATGGAGCACTAGCCCAACTTTCCTAAAACTCCTCGAAGACGAATTTCGAAAGAATCGCCTGAGGAATTCCCGGCGAGAATCTCTTTGCACAATCCATCGATAATCGATTTCACTCGGGCCCGAAGGTTGTCCCGACGCATTTTAGCCTCCTGAAGGACGACCGCGACCTCGAGAATACGATTCGGACTCACTTCACCATTGGGAGAGTCACAAAGCTCTTCGGCAATCTTCAACATCGCCTCACAATCACGCTGGGCTTGGTTCAATTGCTTTTTTAAATCGACGAACCCCTGAAGCTCCTCAGAGAGAAACCCACTCAAGGCATCCCAATGGCCCTGACCCATCGTCTCGACAGCCATCAAGGCGCGGGATTCTTCAATAATGTAATCTAGGGCTCTATTGGGGATCTCATCAGCAAGCGATGGAGCGTTTTCCTCCTCATTGCTGAAGCAAGAGGCGAGAGATTGGCTAACTTTATCCGATTTGCTAATTTCCCGGGGAGTTTTCGAAAGTGTCGCGAAGTCGTTGCGAGAGGAGAAAATCTCACGCTGGGATTCAGGAAACAACGATTTTGGAAGATGTCTTTGAATGCTCATGATTTCTAAGGTAATGGCGTCCTAGGCAGCGGACAGCTTCAAATTAGCATTTTTTAGTAATTTTCCGAGTAATTTAGAGTTTTTACCTAATTTTAGGGGGTTATTTATTTAACCGCTCTAAAACAACTTGCATTTTTTAGAAAACTTACTAAAAACGCGTCATGAGCCCGCCCTCAAAACTAGCAAGCGTCGCCGATCAACTCTGGTCCTGGAATGCCGACGAACTCCAAAGCCTGCAGGATGTCATTGCCAAAATGATCGAGACCAAGGAGGCCATGTTGGGCGCAGAAGCGAAGATTGGCGTGCGTCAGGATCGCGAAACAGCCGACGACCTCCGCGAAATCCGCCATTTCCTCAGCGACTCTCAACTAGACCTTAATGGCCCCGAGTGTGTCCTTCTTGGAAGCCTTCACAAACACCTCGAAGAAGCCGAACTCCTCGACACCCGTGGATTGAACATCTGGCTCGACAGCTATGGCCGCAAACCCTCCAACACCACCAGCACCGTGGAAAACCTCGAGAAGAAAGGCTTTATGGAGTTTGTCGCCGGGGAAACGCTCAATTCCCACAAGACCTTCCGCCTGACCGATGCCGGTCGCAGCGAGGTCCGCAATATCATGTGCCGCCTCGCCCGAAAGAGCGTCGTCTCCATGGCCTAAGGCGGAAAGTTAGCGAACTAACTTCCCGTTCATTTTTCAGGCCTCTGGATTGCACATCCGATTCTTGGAATTATCTTTCAAATTCAGTCCAAGCTCTGCTATCCCTCCCCCGCCCTGACCGGGCATCCTCTCTTTCCAATTTTCCAACTTCATCACGACTATGCCGATCAATATTGAAATGCCGAAGCTCTCCGACACCATGACCGAAGGGACCGTGGTTCGCTGGATCAAAAAGGAGGGCGATGAAGTCGAAATCGGCGATATTATTGCGGAAATCGAAACCGATAAGGCCACCATGGAAATGGAAGCCTTCGACGAAGGAATCCTCTCACAAATTTCAATTCAGGAGGGTGGCAAAGCTCCCGTCGGATCCGTCATCGCGATTCTTCTCGAGGACGGTGAAGGTGACGCTCCCGCAGCATCTGCCCAAGCCGCTGATCCAGCACCAGCTGCTCCCGTGGAAACTCCCGCGCCCGCTACCGCTCCGGCACCTGCTGCGGCTCCGCCCGCTCCAACGCCTCTCGCGAATGGCGCACAGCCAGCTGAAACACGCATCAAGGCCTCTCCGCTCGCCAAGAAGATTGCCGAAGCCGAAGGCGTCGATCTCTCCAACGTCACTGGCACTGGCCCCGGTGGACGCATTGTCAAAGCCGACGTCGTGTCAGCTCCCGCAATACCCGCACCTGTCGCGAGCACGCCAGCTACTCAGGCACCTGCCGTTACTTCCGCTCCCGCCGCGGCGCCGACTCCTGCTCCCGTGTCCATTTCTCCCGTCATGAGCGGCGAAGACCAGACGATCCAACTCACCGGAATGCGGAAGATCATCGCAGAACGCCTTCTCACTTCCAAGACCACCATTCCTCACTTCTACCTTCATCTGGAAGTGGACGCCGCTCCTCTCATGGAGCTCCGCAAGCAGATCAACGCACAGGCCGAGGCCACCCACGGCAACAAGTATTCCGTGAACGACTTCGTCGTGAAGGCTCTCATCAACGCTTCCGTCGCCGTTCCCGAGGTCAATGCCTCATTCAACGGCGACCACATCGTGCAATTCGCTCACGTTGGAATCTCCGTCGCCATCGCAGTCGATGACGGCCTGGTCACTCCGGTGGTTAAAAACGCCGAACAGAAATCTCTCCTCGCCATTTCCAAGGAGATCAAGGAAATGGCCGGAAGAGCCCGCGAGAACAAGCTCAAGCCGAACGAATTCGACGGCGGCACCGTCACGATCTCTAACCTCGGAGCCTGGGGCATCGAATCATTCGACGCCATCGTCAATCCGCCACAAGCTGCCATTCTCAGCGTCGGCGGCATCATCGAAAAGCCCGTCGTAAAGGACGGAGCGATCGTGCCGGGCCTCCGCATGAATCTGGGCGTCAGTTGCGACCATCGTGTCGTAGACGGAGCGGTCGGAGCCAAGTTCATCAGTGAAATCAAGCGTCTCCTCGAGAACCCAGCCTTGATGCTCGTTTAGGCCCAAACCATAAGGCGGAGCCTTTAATTAAAATGCTCATCGCTTTCAACAAACCCTATGGCGTCCTGAGCCAGTTCAACTCCAATCCCGGAGACATAGGGCAACGGACTTTGAAGGAATTCGATTTCCCTCCCAAAGTCCTGCCCCTTGGACGCCTGGATATGGATTCGGAAGGTCTTCTTCTTTTCACCGACGAGAAGGCTCTCGAAAACAAACTGCTGCACCCTCGCTTCCAACATCGGAGGCGGTATCTCACCTTGGTCGAGGGAGTCCCCGACGAGGCTGCCATGAGCGAATTGCGGAGCGGAAAATTAGTCATTAAAGGACACCGCTGCCTCCCTTGCCGCGCCAAGATTCTCAAACAAGCTCCCGATATTCCCGATCGTGATCCTCCGGTCAGAGTGCGCAAACAAATCATCGATACCTGGCTGCGTCTGGAACTCCGGGAAGGTAAGAACCGTCAGGTTCGTCGGATGACCGCGGCGGTAGGATATCCCACGCTGCGCCTCTTACGCGAAGGAATTGGCGCCCTCCCCCTGGGAGACCTTCCTGTGGGTATGTGGCGCGAACTAAGTCAGGAAGAACGAGACGCGGTCTTTGCCCGCTAAAAAAATGAATATTCCGCGTCGTAAACCCCGATTCTGGCTTTCGTGCCTGCTGGGTGTCGTTTTGCTCATGGTCATTTTTATTATTGCCCGCGACTCGAAGGCCACCTGGTTTTTTGCCACGGTCGGCAAGATCCCCTACTTCGACAAAGTGGGCCACTTTTTCATCATGGGCCTGATCAGTCTCTGTGCCGTGGCCGGATTAGCCCATCGCCTTCCCTTCCCACCGTGGCGCTCAAGCTTCATTGTAATGGGCTGCGTCTTTCTCCTCTCTTCGATCGACGAACTCTCACAGGCCTTCATTCCTTCGCGAACGTTTTCCTTCGCCGATCTGACCGCCAGCATTCTTGGTATCATTTTCCTGGGGCTTATTGGCCACCGGATCAGTCGGCAGAAGGACTAGATTTTCGACGGGAGCGGAAAAAGCCATCGATCATGCCCCAAAGCCATGCAGAGAGGCCGGTTCCCACAATATAGCTGGCCACCAACTTAAACAGACCTCCACTGATTCCACCTACAAGTTTGACAGCTTCCATCCCAAATGGGTTCACGGTCCCCATCACAGCATTGAAAATAGGCACCCCTGCGCCATCTCCACCCAAATCAGTCCCGGCACCGATCAATAGCGCGACCGGTATCGCCACTCCCGAGAGAACCGTCACCAGTCCCATTGCGCGTTCAGTTGGAAGTGGAATTTTCATTACTTTACAGAGTGGGATCTCCCAGAAGATTAATTTCGCAGATCCCCTGATGATAAGTCGCCGACTTGCGAGCGTCAGCGACGTCCTTGCCCCATTGATTTTGATGAAAGATATCCCGGTCTGGAATCAAGCCACTCTTCGGCAAACTGTCTCCGCCCAGAATAGTAGTATGATATCGATGCTTCTCAATATGCTCCCGGGCATCCTCCTGCCAGGCTTCTTTCAATACCGGGGGACTGACCAAAAGAACCCTCGATCCTCCGGCCCATAATGACCCGGTCATTAATCCCACAAGGAGCAACAGCTTCATGGGGACAAACTAGAAGAGAATCGCCCGTGGTAAAGGACGGTAATTTTTCCCCCTCGAAAAATTTCAAGACCTTGGCTTCCCTCAATCGATGAGAAGAGTCATCTTATCGAGCATCAAGTTGCGCCTCTTTATTGTCAGCCTCCTCCCTTGCCTCGTCCTGATTTCCTGCGGCGGAACCGACAATATCACGGCCAACCCCGCCCCATCGCGAGCGACGGAGGGACCGCTAAAGAACGCGAAATGGCAGGGCTCATGCGAGGCCACCCAAAACAAAAACGAAAAAATCTCCTCTACAATGCCCGCCTCACCTCGGTCGCGAGGGCCCGCGCCCACGACATGGCCCGGCGAAATTACTTTGGGCACGTCGATCCCGATGGTCACAGCCCCAATTGGCACCTCACCCGCGCCGGATACCGTCTGCCCATCAAATGGACTGCTTTCAAAAGCTCCAATCAAGTGGAGTCCATCCTCGGAGGCAAAGCCACTGCCAAAGAAGCATTCCACACACTCGTAAATTCATCCGGGCACCGCAGCCACCTCCTCGCAGCGGTGCCGTTTTACGAAAACCATCTGCGCTACGGCGTGGGATACGCTTATGATCCCAGCTCCACTTACCACCACTACTGGGTCATCATTACCGCCCCGATTCAAAGATAGGTGCAGACAAATTAGCAATTCAGCATGGAATTCACCGACATATTCGGTAAACTTCACCCCGCCCGACAATCAAGGACGATTATATTCCGATGAAACTATTCCCTGCGATCCTCTCTGGAGCCTTAACTTGTGCCTTCGTTTCCTGCCAGCAATCTCCACCGCCATCTCAAAATAACGGTGCCCCGGCCGCTCAAGCCGAGGTCGTCACCCTGCCACCCACACCCACTCCGGAACCCACGAAAAGAATCACGCGGAACCCCAACACCTATCCGCTTGCGGTGCCGACTCCCGAAGCCGGAATCGTCCTGAGCCCCTACAAGCCTTACAACAAAGTCCGTGTGAGCAAGTTGAAATCCGGCGACCTCGCCGAAGATCCAGACAACAGAGGGATGATTTTCCGCGTCCCCTGAAGCCCCCGACCCACTCACAAAAATGCCCGCTGCGAGATCATCGCGCGGGCTTTTTTGATGACCCTTATGTGGGTTTATACCTTACCCAGAACACCGGTTGAATCACCGAAGCTCTTCGCGCTCACCCCAAACTCATTAAGCATCCGCACATAGAGATTTGAAAGAGGAACTTCTCCACGAAGATCAACATGACGCCCGGGCGTCAATACGCCTCCGCCGCCACCTCCCACGATAATAGGAAGATCATCGTGATTATGACGATTTCCATCCGCAATACCGCTTCCGTATACGATCATGGAATTATCCAGAAGCGACTTTCCGTCGACATCCTCGGTATTCTTCATCTTCTCCAAAAAGTAAGCCAACTGCGTCAAATAATACTGATCAATCTTTTGGATCTTTTCTAGGTTATCCTTCTTGTCCTTGTGATGGGAAAGATTGTGATGGCCCTCGGATACGCCAATCTCTTTGAAGTTTCGATTACTTCCGTCATGAGCCATCAGGAAAGTGGAAATCCGGGTCGAGTCAGTTTGGAAAGCGAGCACCATCATATCCATCATGAGCTGCATATGCTCCGCGTAGTTCTTCGGCTTACCCTCGGGAGCAGCGACACCGGGGTCGATCGAAGTGAATGATTCAGCTTTCCCAATCCGACGTTCGATCTCGCGAACTCCCGTGAGATATTCATCGAGTTTGTGCTGATCATTGCGCCCAAGGCGACGCTGCATTGCCTTGGCGTCATCGGAGATAAAATCGAGAATCGACTTCTGCGAGCCCATTCGTCTTGCGAGACTCTTCTTTCGCTCATCCGCTGATCCCGCTCCAAACAGGCGCTCGAAGACAAGCCTCGGATTTCCTTCCGGAGTCATCGGCTGGGTATCGGATCGCCAGGAAAGATTGAATTGATACGCACAAGAATATCCGGAGTCACATTTTCCTGACTTACGCACGCCATCACAAGTGAGTTCCAAGGAGGGGAGCCGGGTTTGATCCTGGGCAGCCCGTGCCGCGATTTGGTCCACGGAGACTCCCACTTTGATGTCTGCACCCGAAGTTTTCTTGGCCCGCTGGCCGGTCAGAAATGTCGCATTACTCCGTGCGTGATCACCCGCGCCATCCCGGCCGGCCTTGGCATGTTGGTGGGCAAATCCGGTGTAAACCTGAAACTGGTCTTTAAGTTCCTCAAGCGGTGCCATCGACTTTCCGAGCTTGTAGTTGGCTCCAGTGCCCGACGGACGCCAGTGCTCCAAATTCACGCCATTTGGAATATACAAATACGCCATACGTAGCGGGCTCCCTGCCGCCGTCGTTGCCACCCTCGAAGCCGTCGCAGCCATCAAGGGGCGCATAGATTCCAAAGCCGGCAAGGTCACGGCCGCTCCCAGACCGCGTAAAAATCCGCGGCGATTGATACCCGATGCAATGTTCATAGGATGATTCTACGATAAATCTCGAAATTATCTCGCATAAAATTACCGACTTAGAATCCAATCAGCTTCCCGAGAGCCCCAAAGATCTTCTCCGGGAAATACACCTCTGGCCGTCCACCCCCTGACGGCTGAAAGATAGACTAAGATACTTCAGCAAGCCCTCAGCTTCTCTCACAAATCAATCCCCGCGGCGCTTTTGGAAAGGAGCACTCGCAATCACTCCCACCACTAGTTCTTTGAGACTGCCATTTTTATCATGCAATCTCTTCACCAGGGCATCAATGGTCACTGCATCAAAATACTCCGGTCCGCGACCAATGGCATAAGTCAGCAGCTTTTCACTAAGACAACGATAAAAATCATCCCTCCGCTCATCAGCGAGGATCGACTTGAGTGTGGTCACATTGGAAAATTTCTCTCCCGTCACCAACTGCCCTCCGGAATCAATCTTCACCCCTTTCTCATCCGAGCGAAACTGACCGAGCGCATTGAAGTTTTCCAAGCCCAAACCAATCGGATCCATGCGCGCATGACACCCCGCGCAGATCGGCTTCTCGCGATGCACTTCCATCATCTGCCGCATCGTAATCGGCTTCTTGGATTTGTGAGCAATCTCCTCCAATTCGGGAACATTCGGCGGGGCAGGAGGAGCGGGCGTCCCCAGAAGATTATCGAGCACAAACAATCCCCTCTTTACCGGAGAGGTCCGCGTGGGGTTCGATGTCACCACCAGAAATGTTCCCTGCGTTAAAATCCCCCCCCTTTCCGGATGCTCGGTGAGATCCACCAGTTGATGCTCTTCTCCAACCACGCCATTCACTCCGTAAAACTTCGCGAGACGCGAGTTCAGAAAACTGTATTTCGCGGAGATCAGCTCTTCCGCTGGGCGATCATTTTTAAGCACGAACTCAAAGAACATCTCGGTCTCTGTTTTCATGTCTTTCTTCACTCGGCCATTGAATACTTTTGTCGCTTCCAACTGGCTGGTCGTGTTCAAAATCCGCCGCGGATCAATCGCAAATTCCTCGATATCGCGAGACTGCAACCACTGTCCGACAAAATTCTCCACGAAACGCCGCGAACGAGGATCCTCGAGCATCCGGTCAACCTGAGGCTTCAGGTTTTTACGAAGCTCCTTCTTATAAGCCAAACTCAGCAACTCATCATCGGGAACCGAACTCCACAAGAAGAACGAAAGTCTCGCCGCCAGCGCATACTCATCGAGCAGCACCACCTTGTCCTTGTTGTTCGGCTCGGGCTGAATCTCCGCACGAAATAGAAATCGTGGGGAAGCCAACACCGCCGTCATGGCATGCTTGATGCCGTCTTCAAAAGTCCG
>JAKMEV010000041.1:0-3219 GCA_022425785.1 Akkermansiaceae bacterium
ATGGATCTTCTCCAACATGTGGAAGACGACCATCTCATCGAGACGATTCAAGAATTCTGGCCTGAAGTGCTTTTTGGAAACTTCTTCGATCTTGGCCTTCATTCCATCGAAATCCCCCTCGCTCTCAGACATAGCATTGAAACCAAGACTGGACTGACGCTTGATGCTGTCGGCACCGACATTGGAAGTGAGGATGATGATGGTATTACGGAAGTCAATTTTCCGACCAAAACTATCAGTGACCATTCCTTCCTCTAAAATCTGAAGCAGGAGATTCATCACGTCAGGATGGGCTTTCTCCACTTCATCGAAGAGCACCACTGAGTATGGCCGACGACGTACCGCTTCCGAAAGCTGACCACCTTCTTCGTAGCCGACGTATCCTGGAGGAGGTCCGATGAGACGACTCGCGCTGAATTTCTCCATGTATTCAGACATATCGATTTGGATCAGAGAGTCAGGGTCACCGAACATGAAGTTCGCCAAGTTACGAGCGAGGTAAGTCTTACCAACACCGGTAGGTCCAAGAAACAGGAAGGAACCGATCGGGCGACGGGGATCTTTGAGATCTGCCCGAGACCGACGAAGGGCTTTCGAAATCACGACCACAGCCTCATCCTGACCAATGACAGACTCCTTGAGATCCTTCTCCATATTGAGCAGTTTGGCGGCCTCTCTCTGCTCCATCCGCTGGAGTGGAACGCCGGTCCATTTGGAAACGACTGACATGATGTCATCTTCGACGATATCAACAATCTTCTCCTCACTCTCACCACGCCAACCTTCGATTTCATCGTCGAGTTGTTTGCGAGTACTCTTTTCCTCGTCACGCAGCGAAGCTGCTTTCTCGAAGTCCTGATCGTTTATGGCTGCGATCTTTTCGTCGTTGATCTCGGCGATACGCCCTTCCAACTGCTTGAGCTCCGGCGGACGGGTCATTGTGGTGATCCTTGCCCGCGCTCCGGCTTCATCAACCACGTCAATGGCCTTATCAGGAAGGAAACGGCTGGTTAGGTAGCGAGAGGTCAGCTTAACGGCAGCCTCCAATGCATCGTCAGCATAACAAACTTTGTGGTGGCTCTCATATTTTTCACGAAGACCTTTCATGATCTCGATCGCGTCATCGACCGAAGGCTCGTCAACTTTGACTTGCTGGAAACGACGCTCCAGAGCGGCATCTTTTTCAATGTGCTTCCGATACTCGTTCATGGTCGTTGCTCCGACACACTGCATCTCAGAGCGACTGAGGGCGGGCTTGATGATATTCGAAGCGTCCATTGCCCCTTCCGCAGACCCCGCACCTACGATGGTGTGAAGTTCGTCGATGAAAAGGATAACGTTTTTGACTTTGCGAATTTCATCCATCACGGCCTTGATCCGCTCTTCGAACTGACCCCGATACTTAGTACCCGCCACCATGAGTGCCAGGTCAAGGGTCACCACTTTCTTGTCCCGAAGAATTTCGGGAACATCGCCAGCTGCAATTTCCTGGGCCAACCCTTCAACAATTGCGGTCTTACCAACACCCGCTTCCCCAACAAGCACAGGGTTGTTTTTAGTTCGGCGACAGAGAATCTGGATCACGCGCTCGATTTCAGGAGCACGCCCAATCACCGGATCCAACTCACCGGATTTTGCAAGTTTAGTCAAATCCCGACCGAACGCCTTAAGCGCCGGAGTCTTGGTCTTTCCTTCAGGGCTCTCGGCCTCTTCCTCAAGATCAAGATCTTCCTCTCCTTCAAAATCAAAATCTTCTTCAGTATCTTCGGAGGAAAAATTGGGGTCAATCTCCGCCAGGACCTCGTTGCGAGTTGTGGCAAGATCCACATTGAGGCTGGTCAGGACACGGGATGCCATGCCCTCTCCTTCACGCAGCAGGCCCAGAAGAATGTGTTCCGTTCCGACATAGGAATGGTTCAGCTGTTTGGCTTCCTTGTTTGCCAGTGAGAGAACCTTTTTCACTCTTGGAGTGTAGGGGATATTCGATGATTTTTTTTGATCCGGACCGGTGCCGACTTCCTTCTCAACTTCCATGCGAACAGATTCGAGATCCAACCCCATCCTCTGAAGAACACTCACCGCGACTCCCTGACCGAGCTTGATCAGTCCGAGAAGAACATGTTCGGTTCCAATGTAGTTGTGATTAAAACGGTCAGCCTCTTTCCGGGCCAATGCCAGAACTTGCTGGGCGCGAGGTGTGAAATTGCTCATATCGTCGATTACCTTGGTGAAAGTTAATGTTTGTTTCCTGAAATATCAATAGCAGGGGGAAGGGCGGAACGCAACTGATCCCGGATCATTTGCGCTCTCATAAGGTCCCGAGCATCGGGCTCGAGCTTACTTCCGGCATCCCACTGCAGATGGGCCGGTTGAGTTTCCATGAAAAGCCGGTCGCAGGTCTCGACCAACTCTCCCGGCATTACTCCCAGATCAGCCCCCAAACGCAGCATCGAAAGATGAGTCAACGCCTCCTTGGAAGCAATGATGCGGGCGTAGGTAAGAATACCCGCAGCCCGGCCAATGTGATCCTGCACCATCAGAGGATCATCCGTCATGAGTTTCTCTCTGGCTTGGGATTCGTATCGCGCCACATCCCCAATAACCTTGGACAGGCGGGCCAAAATATCTTCCTCGCTCTCACCGAGAGTCGATTGATTGGAAATTTGGTAGAGATTTCCCAGAGACTCGGTGCCCTCACCATAAAGACCCCTTACCGCCAACCCTAACTTGGCAATTCCCTTCAAAACCTGACCAATTTGATCACTCAGAACCAAACCGGGCAAATGGAGCATTGATGACGCCCGCATACCAGTTCCCAGGTTCGTGGGACACGCAGTCAGATATCCCCATTTTGGGTGAAAGGCATAGGGCAGCTCTTTCTCAAGAGCCCGGTCGACTTTGTGGGCGAGATGGTAGGCCTCTCTCAATTGCAAACTCGGCCGAATGGCCTGAATGCGGAGGTGATCCTCCTCGTTTACCATGAGACTCAGTGTCTGCTTGCGGTTCACCACGGTCGCACTCCCCTCATTGCGAGCTGCTTGCTCGCGACTGATTAAATGTCTCTCCACGAGCACTTGCTTTTGCAGCGAATCGAGACTCGAAAGTTCATGGGAAAAACCACTTTTCATTTCAGGCAAGGCTTCCAGCCTTCCGTGCAGGGACTCCAACAATTCGCGACGTTGGTTTTTCCTGGCCCAACCGGGGAATGGTGCATTCCGA
>JAKMEV010000042.1:0-2934 GCA_022425785.1 Akkermansiaceae bacterium
AATGAGATCGTCTTCCATGCCCGGAGTTCCACCGCCGGCGTGATTGATGGTGTGTTTGACGAGAATTTCTTTTTGAGAGAATTGATCGCCGGAACCGGAGCGGTCGATGGCGACGGTTTTGTGAGCACCGAGGAAAAGATTGTCAGCGGGAAAGCGAACATTGAATCCAACCCGGACATCTTTGGCGCGACCACGTTGGCTTCCTTTGAGACGGACGCCGCAGTTGTAGAAGACCTCGGCCTCATTCCAAATGACGGTGCAACCGAGACGGTCGTTGCTCATGACATTGGTGGTGGTGTGCAGGAAGTCGCGATCGGCATTTGTCATGACGATGCGTAAGTTGTTAGGCTGGCAGTCGCCGTAGTCGAGGTCGGCCTGGCCGTCTTCGATGGGAATGATGGCGTGGGAATCAGGGCCGTTGGCGGGGAAGTGGGAAATCGCTCCGTTGTTGTCTTGAGCTTCGATGTAGAACTGCACTTTGCTGGCAGCTGATTGCCCAGGAACGATGCCTGACCATTGTCCGTTTTGGAGATCGGTCATGGGGCTGCTGGAAAATGCGGAGCCATTGACGGAGTAGAAGAGAGTGAGAGTGTCGATGCCATCGGGGTCGGAGGCTTTCACCTTCACGGTGCAGGTTTCGTTTGCGGCGGGAACAACCGGGGCGTGGGACATGCCAGTTAAGGTGGGGCCGGCATTGCCGACGAGAGTTGAGTTGGCGGCACCCGGAGTGCCTCCGCCGTCTGGCGTTGAAATGAGAGTGGTGCGGGCGGCGCGGTTAAAGTAGAGGCGGGTGTGAAGTTGATTGGAACCCGAGAGCCACTTGGCGCGGAAGGAAATTTCGTAAGTGCTGCCGCTGTTGATGCTAACGAAAGAGCCGCCGTCTTTTAGGGTGGTGCCGGCATTGTTGTGTTGGTGCTCGGTAGAGCCGCTCGTCGTCATGTGGAGAACTTGGTTGCCTCCGTCGCTGATCACCTCGGCGTGACGGTGAGTCCCGATGAGACGCCAGAAGTTTGTATTTCCGCTGGAGAAGTCGCCGTTTTGGATCAGCTGGCGGGCCGCTCCGTCGGGGTTTTCGATGACGCTGATGTCATCGATGAGAAATTCGCCGTTGTCGAGGAGTCCGAAGAGGAACTCGCGATAAGTTGACGGGTCGTTTCCATGGTTCGCGCCGGAGGCTTGGTAGGTGTAGGTTTGCCAGGAACTGCGGGAACCTTCGTCGGAAGGCGCCCAGCTTTCGGCGATGTCGTTGTCCGCTTTTGGGTCGATGAGTTCCAGACTGGCACCGCCGCCGTCGCTTTTTGCAGACCATCTTCCGCCGTCGGAGAAGCGGACTTCATCGACGATGTTTTTTGAGCTGTCGCGAAGGATGAGACGTTCGCCACCACGGGAAAGATTGCCGTCCCAATCCCCGAAGATGGTGACGCCGGGGTAGAGTGAAGCGAGAGTGGCGGCATCGCGGGCGACAAGAAGGTAGCCTCCGGATTCGAGAGTGGTGGTGTCGGGAAAGGTGAAGGAAATGCCATCGGTGAATTCCCAACCGCTGATATCGATGTCGGAGAGGCCGTGGTTGTGAAGTTCGATCCACTGGTCGTTGGATTTTTCGAATGGGGTGAAGGGAGGAGTAACATCGAGTTTCATGCCGAAGACGATGTCGCTGCTTCCCGAGGTGTTTTGGTGGACTTCGACCGAGAGTCGGTTGCTTCCCACGACGAACATGGAAGCAGGGATTTCTACTCCAGTGACGAGGACCGCTTCTCCTCCGGCGTTGGCGAAGGTTTCCCAATCGGTTGGTTCATCGTCCATTTTGTAGCGTTCGATTTCGACGCCGTTGAGGTAGAAAATGGCGCCATCGTCGATTTGATGACTCATTTGAATGACGTCGATTCCGTCGAGTTGGGCTGCAGTCAGGGTGAGGTCGGTTTCGAAGTAGATCGCTTTTCCTACGGGGCGCTGGATGTTCGTGTTGAGAGCGATGGGCGGAGTTGCTGATTCGAAGCCAATCGGTGCCGTTCCACTGAACCAATCACCGCCGACTGGATGGCTGGCGAGTTCCCAGCTGTTGCCGAGATCTGCGGCTGCTTCGTTGTAGCGCCAATTAGCATCCCAATCGAGGAGGGTGACACCGGGGAGTTGCTCGGATCTGATTGGGCGGGGATTATACATGATCTCATTGATCACGATGTCTTTGTTGATGACGAAGGTATTGGGTGAGCCGAAGCTCGGAGTGCTGGGGTAACTCCAGCGTCCGTTGTCATCGAGGCCGCGGAGGCGATTGGTAACGACGCGGGAGTCGGCGAGTTCGGTTTGGCCGGGGCGGAGGATACTCAGTCGATCTCCATCGAGAGGAACGAATCCCAAAGAGCTGGTGCTGAAAGTGAGTTGAGATCCGGAGGTGAGATTGCCCGAAGGAATAGTGTAGGAAAATCCGCTCGTGGTGGCGACGACGAAGCCAGTGAGGTCGAGAGGTGAATCACCGAGGTTTGTTACTTCGATTTGGAAGTTGACGTCACTGGCTCCGGAGATTTCGCTGAAAACGAGATTGGGTTCGAGGGAGGAAGGATCGGGCGGAGTTTCGGTGGCGCTCAGAGTGGCATCGAAGAGCATGTCATTGTCAGCGGACGATTGATGCACTCTGATGGCGAGGACGTTGTCCCCTTGGATGAGCGAAGAGGAAGAAATGGGAATACCTCCGCTGAGAAGAGCGGGGTCGATGTCGGATTGGGCGAAGCTTCCGTGAGCGACGGCTCCGGCGGCGATGTTTTCGCGATGCACTTCTTCTCCGTTGAGATAAATGATCGCGCCGTCGTCGACGAGGAGTTGGAGAGTGAGAGCGGTGCGGGTTGGATTGCCGCCGTAGGCAAAAGATTTGCGGAAGTAGTGCGTGCCGGCATTGACGGCGAGCTCGGTTTCGAGAGTTCCACCACCACCACCACC
>JAKMEV010000043.1:0-6541 GCA_022425785.1 Akkermansiaceae bacterium
CTTTGGGTGTTTTCGGCGGCACTGGGAAAACGAGGAGGGCCTGGGATGCCCAGTATCATGAGCGAAGACGGGGGGAAGACTTGGAAGGAAATGCCACCTTTGAGTTTTCCCTGTGTGATGACCTTTAGCAGTGTTGTGCGTTTAAAAGATGGTCGGTATTTGGGGCTTTATCATAGAGGGCCGGATGGGAAAGACCGGGCACCTTTGGAAGTGCTGCAAACCATCACGGCGGATGGAGGGTTCACCTGGTCAAAGCCGAAGGTAGTGGCAGCAGTTCCCGGAAAAAACCCCTGCGAACCCTTCGTGTTTCGTTCACCCGACGGCAAGGAGCTTTGCACCTTGATGCGTGAGAATACTCACAAGGGACGGAGCCTTATGATGTTTTCCCACGACGAAGGCGACACCTGGAGCAAGCCGGTGGATACTCCCCGGGGATTGAGCGGGGATCGTCATATTGGTGTCCGGACTTCTGACGGGCGCTACGTTTTTGCATTCCGAGATCAAGCTCCCGGGAGCCCTACGAAAGGGCATTTTGTGGCCTGGGTGGGTCGCTATGAGGATATCAAAGAGGGAAAGAGCGGGCAGTATCGGGTGAAGCTTTTGCACAGCCACGCCAATCGGACTTCGGATTGCGGGTATCCCGGGGTGGAGCTGCTCCCGGACGGCACGATCGTTTATACAACTTACATCAAGTATCGGCCTGACAATAAGAAGCATTCGGTGGTTTCTCTACGCTTGAAACTTGAAGAAGCCGATCAGCGTCTGACTAAGAGAAAGGGACAAACGTGGAGTCCATTGGCTCCCGGAGAAATCAAGAGGCCTTTTCAGTGTTCCAGAAGAGTCAATGGAGGTACCTTTGAACTGGAAGCAGAAATTTCCTTGAGAGAGATCAAGGGAACTGCTGCTTCAGTGAAGTTTGGGGAAGCGTTGAATTTTGGCTTTGATGGCCAATCGGGAGGTCTTTTTGTGGAAGGTTCCCGGGTCGGATCGGAAGAAAAACGATCTCTTCGGAGGTTGTCATTGAAAGCTGGAAAACGGTTTCGCTTTTCAGTGAAACGAGATGAACAGGGACTCACGAAATTCTGGATCGATGGGCAGTTGTTGCTTGAGACCAATTCTTTGAAAGCAAAAGCGTTTCCCGTCATCTTTCGACCTCATCGAAATATCATGAAGGTGACAGCAGTTCGTTTAAAAGGAGACATGTCCGAGCCCGAACCAGAAGGAGTGACGGTGAAGCAAATTCCATTGCTGCTTGGTAGTGAAAATCTGCTCCTGAAGGTTACTTTGAATCATGATCGTCCTCGGAAAGTCCGCCGAATTCTGGCGACGTCGGGGAAACTGAGTGGATTGCAACTGAAGGGAGATGAAGTGGTGGGAACGCTTGCGGCAGATGTTGACCTAATAGAGAAGATTGAGTTGGATTTTCAAGGAATCGAGTTTGAGGACGGGAGTGTTTTTCGCTCGCCGGTGAAGGCCAGTTATCGGGCGGCGTATCCCATACATCGGCAGGGAGACTTTGATTGCCACACCACGAGAATCCCGGCGATGGCCCGAACCAAGGCGGGGACCTTGTTGGCAGTTTACGATCTGCGTTTTAACAGCTCGCGTGACCTTCAGGAGCATATTGATATCGGGTTATCCCGTTCCACCGATGGTGGGCAGACGTGGGCTAAGCCTCGTTCCATCATGGATATGGGCGAATATGGTGGAAAACCGCAGAATGAAAATGGCTGTTCTGATCCCAACATTTTGGTTGATCCGGCGACCGGGAGGATTTTTGTCTCAGCGGTGTGGACCCACGGGAAGCCGGGAACCCATCAGTGGGTGGGGCGAGGTTCCGAACCAGGGCATGGAATTCATGAGAGCAGTCAGTTCATGGTCGTGACGTCAGACGATGATGGCAAGACGTGGAATAAGCCTGAGAATTGGACCAAGCGTTTGAAGAAAAAGGAGTGGCATCTCTTTGCCCCGGCTCCCGGGAATGGGATCGCGCTTCAAGATGGCACCCTGGTCATGCCCACCCAGGGTCGCGACGCCAAAGGTCTTCCATTTTCAAATATTATATGGAGTAAGGACGGAGGGAAGACATGGACTGTAAGCGAGCCCGCTCGCACCAATACCACCGAGTGTGCCGTTGTTGAACTGGAGGATGGCCGTCTTATGCTGAACATGCGAGATAATCGTAACCGCCGCGATAAATCCCAGACGAACGGGAGGGCGGTTGCCGTAACAGCTGATTTTGGCAAGACTTGGGAAAAGCATACCAGTGACCACGGAGCTCTATCTGAGCCCACTTGCATGGCATCTTTGATCCGGCACGACGAGCTTTTACTGTTCTCCAACCCCAACAATAAACATGAGCGCAGTCAGATTACGATACAGTGCAGCTTTGACCGGGGGCAGACCTGGCCGAAGGAAAACCGGGTGCTTCTGGACGAGGGGCGAGGGCGTGGATACTCCAGTCTTGTAGTTGTTGATAGCAAGACTGTAGGTATTCTTTATGAGTCGAGTCGGGCAAACTTGGTGTTTCAAAAGATTCCTGTATTGGAGCTAAGAGTCAACGAGTAGGGTGCTGTAGGTTTATCCATTGATCGCAGTTTTTTTGGCTTAGAGAATAGAAGGGTGTGGTGAGGGTGTATTGGTGGAGTGCGCGAGAATCCTGGAAGGAGAGCAACCAGGTTGATCTTGTGATCGAAATTCAACAAAGTTTGGATCTCAAAAACTTCTCTAAAATCGTTCTGGATCCAAGCAGACTCAGAGTCGATGGCAATGGAGATATCCGTTACCGACAAAAGGTCAGCGATGATAAGAAGTTTTTTCAGGCGACATGGAAGTAGTCCGTGCCCACCCCTGCAAATTGGACCATTCAAAAATTAAGAATTAATGGTGGTGACAATGTATATAGTTTCGAAATCGAATCGACTAATGCAGCAGGGAGCTGCACCATCGAAAATAGATGGTGGCCAAAAAATGTTCAAAAAAGTGGCTAAAAGATTGCTCATTTTGACTTGTTTGTGAAAATTTAGGGGTGATTTGTCGTCTTAAGTAGCTCTTGTTCAGTGTTTTGCTTGTCTTTTAACCAATTGGTCCTGGGTTCGAGTCCCAGTCTGCGTACTTCTTTTCTAACCCGCTTCATCCTTATGGATAGGCGGGTTTGTCATAAACGCGCTTCCCACATTTCTCCGTTTAGCCAGCCAGCCGGGGCGGTTCTCAGTGGGCGATGAAAATGCTGCTATCCGAGCTGAATTAGGTGATCTAAGCCGTCCCATATTAGGACAAAAAAATCTTTCACCGTAATACATAGAGCGTCCGCCGCGTCTTCCCCCGGTCGGGTGGGGGAGCTTTAGATGGTGAGAAGGGAGCTTGAAGCCTTGATCTGTTTTCCAATGACTGGATTTGAACCCGTAAAATAAGAGAGACAGCACATGTTGTCTCAGAAAAGGGGGTCTGATTTGCTTCCCTCTCTCTACTTAACCAGTTCAATTCGATTCCATAATGCGGCCTCGAAAGTCCAGTCACTGGCTCGGTTTTCCAGTTCGATCTTGATCGTTTCTCCCGCGTGCTTCGTTAGTTCGAATTGGAACTCTTGCCAGGATGACTCTTCGATGGATTTACTCAGGACTTCTACACCATCGATCCTGACGAGCAGGGTCCAGTTTCCTTTCGGATGATTGTTGACCGCGAAGGTGAGGGCGGTCTTCTTTCCAGCGGGCACATCAATACGACGGGATAGAACGCATGGAATCTTCCTGCTTAGCGGGTGAGTCAACAGAACGTTTTTACGCCCACCCCATGTCTTTCGCAGGCCCGGCTTCATCCCTGGTCCACCCCAGTTTTTGATTGTCCAACCCGGCGCAAATTTTTTGACATCTGCAGGCAAGTTGTTGGCTTTGCTGGCCGGTTTGGGAATTCGCGCCCCCGGCGCGGGTTTGGAAGTGGCGGTTTTTGGATAGGGCATCTTGGCGTCAACTTCCACCCGCCAGTCATGGAGCATTTTCTTCAGTTTTCGGGCAATTTCTGGTTTTGATTTTGCGAGGTCTTTGCGTTCGCCGATATCATCCTCCAGATCGAAGAGCTGAACGGTTCCGTTTTCGTAGTATTCGATTAATTTGTATCGCCCGGAACGAATGGCACCATTTGGGCTTTGGTAACCATGATTACTGTAGTGGGGGAAGTGCCAGTAGATCGGTCCGCGGTCGTAGGCTTCCGCTTTCAAAGCTGGGACAAAGCTGCGGCCGTCTTTATGTTGATCAGGCAATGCGGGAAGGCCCAACATTTCGAGTAGAGTGGGGTAGAAGTCCGTACCCGTAACGATAGCTTGCGAAGTTGTGTTGGCTTGAGTTTTGCCAGGCCAATAAACGACCAAGGGCACGCGAATGCCGCCTTCGTAGTTCCATCCTTTGGCCCCGCGCAGCGGAAGGTTGGAACTTGCGAATTGAGCGTCCAGTGATTTGCGCTGATGATTGATGCCGCGATACTGATTCGAGGCCGACATGCCGCCATTGTCCCCCGTGAAGACAATGATGGTGTTCTCTTCCAGTCCAAGTTTCTTAAGCTTCGCGCGAATACGCGCCAAGCTCTCGTCCGTTGCTTCAAGCATGCCGGCAAACTCGACATTGTCTTGTTTCTGCTTCACCCACCAGACGCGAGCGTCCTGATGAGCCTGTAACTCGTCGTTTTCAGCCAGCGCCTTAAGCTCTTCCTTCGTGAGCTGCGGCCCGTCCGGGTTGGGTTCAAGAATGAAGTCCGGCCCTTTCTGTTTCGGCATCGCCGCGAGCTTCTTGCGATATTTTTCCACCAAGTCCGGGCGCCCCTGAATCGGGTCGTGTACCGCGAAGTGTTCAAGATGCACAAAAAAGGGCTGATTTTGATTTCGTTCAATGAAATCCAAGGCCGCATCGGTCAGCTTGTCGGTGTAGTAGTCGCCTTCTTTCGCCGGTAGCTTTTTATCATAGGCGCCACCAAAAGGATAGTGATAGGAGCGCACCCATCCCGTGATCTCTTCGTCGAAACCGTAGGTTTTCGGATTTACGCTCACGTGCGCTTTGCCGTAGTTCGCAGTAGCATAGCCATGGCGCTTGAGGGTCTCGGCGAGGGTGACCTCCTCGTCTGGTAATGCGGTCAGTTTTTCCCCGTGATGAAGTGGTTCATAGTCCCGCTCGGGACGCCCTCCCAGCCATTCCGTCAAATTGGTCCGGGCGGGATATTTTCCGGTGAGAATACTCGCGCGACTGGGTGAGCAGACGTGGCAGGTGGCATAGGCATCGGTGAACAGCATACCTTCTTTTGCCAACTGGTCGATCGCCGGAGTTTCGTGGAATTGGCTCCCGTAGCAACCCACATCCCGCTGACCCAGGTCATCGACGAGGAAGAAAATGATGTTGGGCCTTTCGCTGGCAAGAAGGCCTAAACTCGAAATGCTAAATCCTACTAGAAAGAGGAAGAGTTGGTAGGCGAGGGTGAGAACGTGAAGTTGCTCACGTGCATGATTTCCATGTAACGCCGCCACGCCACCTACGAGACGACCAGGAGAAGGTTTTGAGTTCTCGTCCGAGAGCAGTTCTGCGTCGAGCCCAAATTCACTTAAGTCGTGTACGATTACCGGAGCATCTTTCAGCGTTTTGTCGCGTCGCCAACGCCGGAGGAGCGTGGTCTTGCCTGAGCCGAGAAAGCCGCAAAGGGTAACGATGGGAACGGAGTCCGAGTTCATGAATATGATTGTTAAGAGTCATTCACATGGGGGGATCGATGAGCTTCAAAAAATAGTGAAGAATGATACGCAAACGAAGCCGCTGTGAGGCCCCAATGTTTATTGGTCACTTGTTGCAAATGCAAGTAATTCGCAGTTAATTCCAAAATGTTGGTGCTTCCCTATCTGGGTAAGACCTAGTCTAAATAACTTCGAAAGGCTCCCCACATTTGGATCATTCTTCCCAAGATCAGAAACAACGTTCCGTTTTTGGCTATTGATTTCTCTGGTTTGTGAAACCACCATTTCCCATGACTCGGTTCCAGAAGTTCGTATCCCTCCTCGCTCTCACTGTTCCCGCAGTGGTGGCTGCCGAAACGCTCGTTTATCTCGGAACCTATACGCGGGGCGAAAGCAAGGGGATCTACCGTTCGACGCTCGATGAGGCAACCGGAGAGCTGTCCAATCCAGTGATCGCGGCGGAGCTGGAGAACCCATCCTTCCTCGTTGTCAGTCCGGACCAGAAGTATCTTTTCGCCGTTTCCGAAAACGGAAAGTTCAAAGGCAAAGAGGGTGGCGGCGTTAGTTCGTTCGCGATTGGTAAAAACGGTGGATTAATGCTTATCAACCAAGTCAACTCCGGCGGCGGCGCGCCGTGTCACATTTCAACCGATCCCGAAGGCAAGAGCGTTTTGGTGGCCAATTACATGGGCGGCAGCACCTCAAGTTACCAGATTGCCGCCAATGGAAAACTCGTTTCACCAGCTGCCGGCGGCTTCATCCAGCATGAAGGCCAGGGCGCCCAACTTCCGCGTCAGGCCTCGCCGCATGCGCACTCGGTGAATGTCGACC
>JAKMEV010000046.1:0-6556 GCA_022425785.1 Akkermansiaceae bacterium
CTTTCGGTCGGCCGTCACGGACTCGTTGGAAAACAGAACATGTATGATCACAGCATTCGTGTTCCTTATGTCATCTCCGGATTGGATATCGAAAAAGGAAAGAAGATCACCTCGCCGATTTACCTGCAGGATTCCATCCCGACCATTCTTGAGATGACGAATGTAGGCGTACCCAAGCATATTCAGTTCGATAGTTTCGTGCCGGTTTTGGAAGGAAAGTCCAAAGGGCATACCCAGATTTATTCCGCGTATGTCGACTCGCAACGCGCCTTCACCAAGGATGGTTACAAGTTGATTCTCTACCCTGGGGGGGGAATTGCCCGTCTCTTTAATCTCAAGAAAGATCCGCTCGAGAGAGTGGACCTTCTTGAAAATGGAAAAGGAAAAAAGAAGGCAAAAGAGCTCCTCGCAGCTCTCAAAGCGGAAGCGAAAGAGTGGGGTGATACCCTGGAGTTAGGGGAGTATCCCAAGCTGAAGTAGGCCTCATTCAGCGAGCGATGAAGGTGAGCCCCTGGTTGAGAAAGATCTTTTGCGTGAGGTCTCTTCCTTAAGCTCATACTGGAGAGCTGGGTGGAGTTATGCATGGCCTGGGAAGGCCAGCATGTTTTAAATGGTGCGATAGAATAAATAAAAAACGCGGCCTCCCGAGAGAGCCGCGTTTTTTGGAGAATAGTATCCAGAATGAATTACTTCACCGTAATCTTGCCCTGCATGAGGCCGAAGTGCCCAGGGAAGGAGCAGAGGTAGTTGTAAACACCAGCTTCTTTGAAGGTGACGGTGATGGTGTCGGTTTCGCCGGGTCCGAGAAGTTTACTGTTAGCGAGGACCTTACCCTTGGTGGCATCGTCGGCGGGGATGTAGTCGGTATCTGTGGCGGTCATGGCCTTCATGGCGAAGGCGGGGACTTCTTCGTCTTTTTTCAGGATGACGAGGTTGTGGCCCATAGCGACCTTGGGGAGCTTGCCGATGTTTTTCAGGGTGATCTTCACTTCTTCCCCGACTTTGACTTCGAAGGTTTTTTTATCGAACTGCATTTGGTCGTTGCAGTTGACGATGACTTCCTGTTCAGCAAGAAGAGGAGTTGGAGCGAGCGATAAGGTGGCGGCGAAAAAGGTAGTGACAAGTGATTTCATTACGTAATTAAGGTGCGCACTTGAGACGGATCTGCAAGTGCGAATATTTCATGCAAAGGAAAAAAATGACTTGTCCTACCGAATGCGGAAGGTGCGGCCTTTTCCGGAATCCCAGGCGCGATAGACCGAGCCGAAGAGGGCACCGAGCTCTTGTTCGGTGAGGATTCGGTATTCAATGGTCTTGGCGTGGGTGGTGTGGGGGTAGGTTTTTTGCGCAAGTTCGTCGACTTTAGTACCGCTGTATTCGCCGGCTTTATCCTGGGCTTTTCCGAGGGAGGCCTGAAGTCGTTGAACGACGTTGAATTTGGAGTCAGCAGAGATCGGTTCGATAAAGTAAAAGCGAGCAAGGGAGTTTCCGGTGGTGTCGATAGTGACCTCGGAGACGTAAAGGGTGCCGTCAAGAACGTAGGAATGCTTGCTGATGGCGGTGATAGAGCCGAGGCCCACGTGGTAGGCTCCCCCGGGAAGGAAGGCATGCCACCGGCGTTTCTTGTTTTCTTCGTCCGAGGTGTTTTCGGGCGGCTCGGCATTTTGGTTATTGGAGTTGTTACCTTGTCCGTTTTGGTTGGTTTGGCGGCCTGTGTTGGTCTGGGCGGTGACAGGAAGGGCGAGGGCGAGGAGAAGTAGGTAGACTTTCATGATGCCGGTGACTATCGCCGGATCATTTGGTGGCGTCAAAGTTTGATTTTGGGGGATCTTGGGGTGAATCTCCGCTTGTGGAGCAGTTTCGACTCAATGTGGCGGCGTTATTGGTGGATGAACAGGGGCGGCTTTTGGTCTGCGAGCGCTTCCGCGTGCCCGGCGCGTGGCAGTTTCCGCAAGGCGGGGTGGATGAGGGCGAGGAGCACGATAAGGCCTTATTAAGAGAGGTTGAGGAGGAAGTGGGGTTCTTGCCGGAGCATTATTCGGTGGCGAAATCAAAGGGAGGATATCGCTATAAATTTCCTTCGTGGGTGAGCAAACCGGCTAACAAGAGCCATTTTATTGGTCAGGAGCAGACCTATTATCTTTGTCTGATGAATCCGGGGGCTCCTCCGGTGAATTTAATGCAGGAACCGCGGGAATTTTCGCAATCGCGTTGGATTCGTCCTGAGGAATTCTCGCTAGCATGGCTTCCGAAGTTCAAACGGGAGACCTATCAGGCGGTGATGAAGGATTTCTTTGGGGTGGAATTGAGCGAATAAAAAAGCCCGCCACTCCGGTGAGCGACGGGCTTTTATGAGGATTGGAAGAATTTAGGAGGCGATCTCGGCAAGCTTGGCCTGGATGGCCTCGAAGTCGGGAAGGTCTCCCGGTGAGTCGTTGACTTGGGCGAATTGTATTACGCCTGCCTTATCGATGAGGAAAGCTGAACGCTTGGGAACACCCCCCATGATGAGGTTTTTCTCAGGGAGGAATTGGTCGTAAGTGATGCCGTAGGCTTCGCTGGCCCGGTGGTCGTAGTCGGAGAGAAGTGTGAGGCTGATGCCTTCTTTCTCGGCCCAGGCGGCTTGTGCGAAGGGATTGTCTCCGGAAATGCCGTAGACCTTGCAGTTGAGGTCAGTGTAAGCTCCGAGCCCGGCGGAGATCTCGCAGAATTCAGTCGTGCAAACGCCGGTGAAGGCCATTGGCACGAAGAGGAGAAGGATGTTTTGTTCTCCGGTTTGCTCGGAGAGTTTCACGACTTCGGGTCCGTTCTCGCCGAGTGCGACGAGAGAAAAATCAGGGGCTTGATCGCCAACGTTGATGCTCATGGTGGTCGGAGTATATGAACGGTTTTGAAGCGGTCAAGAGAGGAGCTTACAGGAAGACAAGGAGAAGGGCGGCGCTGAGGCAGACCGCGCCGATTAGGCGGGCTCTGAAGACGGTGCCGCCTTGCGTTCGTTCGGTGTTGGCGAACCAGTGGCCGAAAAACCAGACGGCGAGAATGCTCCAGAGGCCGCGGGTGCTGTAGATGATATTGATAGCGGTGGCCTCGCCATAAATCCCGAGGGCGGAGACGAGGATGAGGGCCTGAAGCGCGATGAAGAAGGCTCCGAAGTAGAGCGGGCGATGGGGTCTACGGTTTTCGTTGGATTGTTGCTTTTTGGAGAAGGGAAGGAAGGTGATCGAGAGGAGAGCGCTTATGATCATCACGAGCGGGAGGAAACGTCCGACACCCCATTGTGGCGCCCAGTTCATGACGAGGACATCGAAGATGGCGTAGGAGGCTGCCGCAGCGAGGGCGAGCCAGACAGTTCGGAGAACGTGCTCGTGGCGGGGTTGGTCTTTTTGGTTTAGGAAGGCGATTCCCACGGCGCTCAGGACTGCCGCAATCCAAAGGAAGGCTGGGACGGAGCCTACACCGAGGAGGGTCGTGAAGAGGGCAACGAGAATGACCTTGGATCCCATGACCGGAATTGCGACCGAGACATCACCGATTTTGAAAGCGAGGAAACTGAGGAGTTGGGCGAGAACAAAGAAGAGGGCCACCACGAGAGGTTGCCAGAGAAGGTGTTCTTGAATGGGTTCGCCACCGAGCGGCCAGAGAATGAGGAAGAGGATGGCGGTCGCGGCGTTGCAAACAAATGCGGTATGCCAGATATCGATTCCTTTTGCCGTAGCCTGCTTCAGGAAGAGCGCGGCAATGACGTAGAGGATGCTGCTGGCCAGTGGGAAGAGGAGAAACACTCGGGAAACCTATCGGGATGGGACAGAGTTGCCTAGAGGATCTTCGCCTTGAGTGCGTCGGTGGCAAGCTTGGGGTTGGCCTTGCCTTTTGAGGCTTTCATAACCTGGCCGGTGAGGAAATTGAGGAGCTTTTCGTTTCCTCCCTGAATCTCGGCGACCTTCTGGGGGTTGGCGGCGATGACCTCGGCCACGATGGCATCAATGGCTCCGGTGTCGGCGGGTTCAAAGCCCATTTCTTTGGCGAGAGTGGCGGGGTCCTTGTCCGGGGAGTCCCAGAGGGCCGCGAAGAGATCTTTGGCCTGGCTGTTGGAAACGGTGCCTGCTTCGATGAGATCGAGGATGCTCCCGAGAGTTTTGGCGGTGATGGGCGAATCGGAAATCTCGAGCGACTTTTCGTTGAGGAGGCCGAGGAGATTGTTGATGATCCAGTTCGCGATCTTCTTACCGGGAGCTTTGGTGGCTTTCGCGGCTTGTTCAAAGTAGGCCGCGAGGTGGACGTCGGAGGTGATGACCGAGGCGTCGTATTCGGTGAGACCGAGGTCGGCTTGATAACGGGTGGACTTTTCGTGGGGGAGTTCCGGAACAAGCGGGCGGACTTTTTCTACGTAAGCAGCAGTTGTTACCGGGAGAAGGTCAGGGTCGGGAAAGTAACGGTAATCGTGCGCGTCCTCCTTGGTTCGCATTTCCTGGGTTTCTTCAAGTTCGTCACTCCATCGACGGGTCGACTGCACGAGTGGCTCGCCGGTATCGAGGGCTTCGCATTGGCGGGCGACTTCATAGTGAATTGCGCGGCGCACGGCGGAGGTTGAGTTCATGTTCTTGAGCTCAATTTTGGTGCCAAGGGGATCGCTCTCGTTTTTTCGGACCGAGATATTGACGTCGCAACGCATCTGGCCTTTTTCCATGTCGGCATCGGAAATGCCGCCGGCGATGAGGATCTGCTGGAGTGACTTGAGATAAGCGAAGGTTTCCTCGGCCGAGGCGATGTCGGGCTCGGAGACGATCTCCATGAGAGGAGTGCCGGCGCGGTTGAAGTCGATGAGGGTGGAATTGGCGAGGTGGGTCGACTTGGCGACGTCTTCCTCAAGGTGAATCCGGTTGAGTTCCACCACCTTGCCGGGATTGACGATATTTTTCTGAGCGTCCTTGGGATAGGTGTGCGAGTAGAGAGGCACCCCGCCACCGAGGCAGAGAGGAAGATCCATTTGAGTGATCTGGTAGTCCTTGGGCATGTCGGGGTAAAAGTAGTTTTTCCGGTCCCAAACGACAGTGGGAGGGGTGGAGCAGCCGAGGAGCATGCCGGAGAGAATGGTGCGCTCGATGGCGAATTCGTTGAGAACGGGGAGTGCGCCGGGTAGGCCGAGACAGGTCGGGCAGGTATGGGTGTTCGGTTCGTCGGCGAAGGAAGTTTCGCAACCGCAGAACATCTTGGTGTTCGTTTTGATCTGGCAATGAACTTCAAGTCCGATGGTGACGATATAGTCTGAAACAGGCACGAGGGGATCTAAGCGGGAAAATCGAAAATCGAAAATGTTAAATACCACTGACTTGCGTTTCTTCAGGAGTGGACCACGCTGCCCCATGCTCTGACTAATTGGTAAAGCTGCTGAGAAGAAATCCGGTCGGATTGTCCTCGGTGTGATCGCGTTGGTAATTGTCGTCTTGTTCGTGAAAAGCAAGGCTGGTAGCGAAATAGGCCAGCAAAAGCCGGAAGGGAACCTCCCCATAGGGGGCGCGTCGATTGTTACCGAAGCCTCGCGAACGATGGTGTTCGTTGTGTGATTCCCGGGAATCACGGATGCTTTCCGGCCCGATATTTCCGAAGGGACGACTTTGCCCTTGAAGCTCTTGTCAGATATTAGTGTCGGGCCTCTTCAATGGTCACCTCAGGTAATTTCCTTGGTGATGTGCTTTTCCTTGTGAGCAATCACCGGTTCAGCGGCAGAGATTAGGAAAACCAGCGCGAGGAGAATTTTGTGATAACGGTCTCCTCATTTCTTCAGCGGCACTTGTTCTGGGTGCATGAGATAAGCGATGAGGTCGCGGATTTGCCACGGGGTGAGGGCGCTGAGAAGGCCTGCGGGCATAATGGAGTTGGGGAGTTGGCTTGTTTCGGCGATCCCAGATTTTTCGAGGGTGGCTTCTTGGGCGAGACTGCGTAGGGTGACGGTTCGGTCGGTGGAAGAGGCAATGACTCCGGTGAGGGAGCGACCGTCTTTCAGTTTGAGAATGGTCATGCGGTATTCGGCGGGAACGATGGCGCTGGGATCTACGATATTTTCCAACAAGTAGCCGAGGTCGGCGCGGCCGGAGCCGGTGAGGTCGGGGCCGAGTTTGCCGCCTTCGCCGTATAGGATGTGACAGGTGGCACAGAGATTTTGGAAGAGGACACGTCCGGCTGGGAGATCGGCTTTGTCGCGGACGTCTTTGCCTAGAGCTTTGTGAAGTTCTTCGATGCGTTTCTTTTTTGTGGCGTCTGATTGGCGGAGCTCGCCCCAGATTTCTTTGAGGCGGGCGGTGAGCTTTTTGTCGTTTAAGGCGAGGGCTTGGCGGGCGTGGAAGGGGGTGAGGTCAGTGCGGGCGATGGTTCCGTCTTTGATCTTGCTGAGCAGAGCATCCGTCCAGGTGGGTCGGGCGACGACGACATCGATGACGGTGCGCTTTTCGTCGGGGCGGAGGACGGGGTAGCGTTTAAGCAAAGTTTGTGCGATGGCGGGATCGTCAAAGGTGGCGAGTCCGCGGATGGCGGTTTTGTTGAGGTAGCGGACTTTGAG
>JAKMEV010000050.1:0-4281 GCA_022425785.1 Akkermansiaceae bacterium
GGAGAGGGATTGTTTTTGGTTTCACTAGAACTGGTTGTCCTTCCTGGAAAAGTTCGTCGCCAACTTCGTTGCCGGTTTCACCGGCATCGGCAATATCGAGAGTGACGAGTTCGCCTTCGGGTAGTTCGATCTTTTCGATGGGTTCGAAGTGACCGGCGTAAACACCCATTTTGGTGAGTCGGGGATCCAGCCCGGCCTCCATGGCGAAGAGGCTACGGTAGATGAGGTGGGTGAGGGCACCCGCAACGAGTCCGCCGCTCTTGCCATTGCTCACCATAACTGTGACAGCGTAGCGGGGAGATTCAAAGGGTGCAAAGGAAGTTGTCCAGGCGTTATGAGAGTTTTTAAGGTTGGTTTTACTGACTTGGGCGGTGCCGGTCTTGGCTCCAATTTCGACATTCTTAAGAGCCGCGGATCGGGCGGTTCCACCGAGCTTGTTGGCGGCCAACCACATCCCCTGCCGGATGATCTCGATCTGTTCCTTTTCCATGCCTTCTTTGATGAGGTCGACTTTCACTTGGGCTTTGTCTTCAAGAATGACATGGTGTTCTCCTGAAGGGTCGTTACCGACGACCTGTCTGATGATGCGGGGTTGGTAGTATTTCCCGCCGTTTGCGATGGTGGCGGTGATTCCGCAAATCTGCAGAGGCGTGGCGAGGGAGTCACTTTGTCCAATGGACATTTGTGCGAGGTCGGCGGGAGTGAGAGTGGCGCCCGGGCGAATTTCTCTTCTCCATTTTTTGCTGCCAAGGACAATGCCGGCCTGCTCCTCGGGTAGCCTGATGCCGGTAGGCCGCCCGAGATTGAGGAGGTTGAAGGTATCGACCATGACCTTTGATTTGAGGCTGCCAGCCAGAGTCATAAAGTAGGGGTTGCAGGATCGCTGGATGGCTTCACTCATTCCTAGGCTTCCGTGCCCGTAGGTCTTCCAGCATCGGATTCGGCTGCGCTCGGATTTGCCATACTGGCAGAAGCCGATGCATTTGTGGTAGTGCTTAATTGATCCGTGAAGCCCCCCGGCAATCGCGGTGGGAAGTTTTGCCGTCGAGCCCGACATGAAACCGGCGATACTGCGATTCAAGAATGGAGCGGCGGGGTTTTTGTTGTAGCGATCAAATTTTTTCTGAGTGATACTTGGAACGAAATCATTTGGATCGAAGTTAGGCACGGAGGCCATGGCGAGAACTTCACCCGTATTTGGATCCATGACAACGACGGCGCCACGACCCACTCGCCGGAGGATGTTTTCGACGAGATATTGAATTCGAGAATCGATGGTGAGTTGAACCTCGGCGCCTTCACGTGGTGGCGTGTAATCCTCGAGAGCGATAATTTTGTTTTTTTCATTTCTTACCAAGACGCGGACGCCGCCTTCGCCTTGCAACGCTTCGTTCATGGTGAGTTCGATTCCTTCAATGCCTCGTTCGTCACCTTGGTAATGCATGCGACGGCCTGCGAATTCCGCAGGGATATCCTCCTTGTCCCACTGGCGGACTTTACCGAGAAGATGGCAGGCGAGCGTTCCATATGGATAGGTGCGACGGGGACGAACGGTCACCGAAACCCCGGGAAGATCGGTACTGTGTGCGGCCAGTTGGGCAAACTGGCTGTAGTTGAGATCAGTTTCGTAAGTGAAGGGGACAAGGCCACCGTGGGTTTCGTAGTGAACCTTAACTGCCTTGGTGAATTTTTTCCCTCCCAGTCCATATGTCGAGAGGCGGGGGATGACCCATTCGTTGACAATGCGGGCAATGTCCTTGGACTCCTTCTGCGTCGGCATGCCTTGGGGGCCGCTGACGATTTCCTTCACCGTAGGGGTGTTTTCGTTTTGTTCCTGCCAGCTTTTGTAGATGTCCTCGAGATTGAATATGACTTCGTAGCTTCCTCGGTTTTCCGCGAGGACCACACCGTGGCGGTCGATGATAATTCCCCGGACGCCGGGTTCCCGGACGGTGACCGTGTGGGTAGTCGGAATATTGGCGACGAAGTTGGAACGCTGGAGAATCTGAAATTCATAGAGCCGTGACAAGAGGGTCCCGCAACCCACCAGCACCAGAGCGGTGAGGAGATAGAGTCGGAAGCGGTATTTTGGTTCCATGAATAGAGTAGTTTAGTCGCTAATTTCGTGTCCGCAAAGATCCGCGATACGGTAAAGCATCCAGAAGACGACGGGCGACGCAAGCATGGTGAAGAGCGAGGTCATGCCAATTTGATTAATCATTCCGTTGTCGAAGTCCAAGGAACCGCGAACAAAGCTGCGGAGAAGGTGTTCGGCAAAGAGATAGAGGAAAATAGCTACTCCGGTCAGGCCAGCTGAAAGATACCATTTTCCTTCCTGAAACATGGGGCGGATTCCCTGCATAAGGAAGCCCATGAAAGCGTAAAGGATGATGGAGTAGCCAAATTTCAGAGAGTCGGAGGGGGGCGTGAAGACTGCGGGATCGAGGGTTGGATGTTGGATGATGTGTTGGGAGTCCCAGAGAAAGCCACCGAGAAATGCGAGAATCAACATGGCTGCGGTAGAGACAGTGGCGGAACCACAAAGGACGACGAGAGGGAGGACTAGAACGCGGGCGCCATACCAGGGAGCGATGGGAGGCAGGAATTGCTGGACGATGCAACTCAGGAGGAGGAGTCCGATTAGGCTGATGATGTAGGATAGCATGAAGAGTCTGTTCTAATCACCAGTTACATCGGTAATCACAAAGACGGTCTTCAGGTTGTTAAAGTCTACAGCTGGAGTAATTTCCGCTTCGCCGTATACTGGGCCTGCTTCAAATTCGTCGATGGTTCCGATAGGAATGTTTGCAGGGAAAAGCTTTCCCCGCCCGTCGGTATAAACGTTCATCCCTTTTTTGAGGAGGGCGTTTTTTGAGAGATAGGTCAGACGCAGTTTGAGCGACTCACCGTGTGCGGTTCGCTGGCCAACGATAAGGCCAACTTCCGACGTGCCTTCGACACGTACGGGAACCTGTGATTCTTCATCTGTGATAAGAAGGACTGACGAGACATTGTCTCCGGGGAGACTGACTCGTCCGACCAAACCACCATTGGATGCCAGCACACAGAGCGAAACCCCCATACCCTCTCCGGCACCGCGGTTAATCTCAATTGTGCTATTCCAAATATGGGGTTGCCTGCGAATGACCCGCGAGGCGATGACATCAAATTCGGTTTGTTTCTGAAACGAAAGTGCACTGCGCAATTCGTTATTTTCTCCTTCAAGCTCCCGGACCCGTGAGGCGATCAATTTAAAGCGATCACGCTCGCGTTGGCTTTGTTCCAGTCGCTTGTGAAGGTCGGAGGAGTGCTCTACCTCCTGAATGAAATCATGAGCAAACTTCTCGGCTTTTGCTCCCTTGGAAATCATGGGGCTGATCGAGGAGTAGTAGGTTTTTTGAACCTGACGTACTGCATCTTCGCTGAGGGTAAATACCCAAACGAGTCCTGCTGTGAAGAGCAGAAGAGCGAAGAAGTTGTAGGGCCTCATGACCTTATCAGTTGACCGGGACTAGCGGTCGGAATTTGTCACTTGTCGTAAGAAAGTGATTTCACTGAGGACCATTCCGGTTCCCTCACCAACGGCACTGAGGGGATCCTCGGCGACGTGAACGGGGAGTCCGGTTTCTTCGCGAAGGCGTTTGTCGAGTCCTCGCAGGAGAGCCCCACCGCCGGCGAGAATGATTCCCCGGTCAACGAGGTCGGCAGCCAGTTCTGGCGGGCAACGCTCGAGAGTGGTACGGACGGCATCGACGATATTGGTTAGTGGGTCAGCCATGGCACCGCGAACTTCATCGGAAGAAATTTTGATTGTTTTTGGGAGTCCGGAGACAAGGTCACGACCTTTCACGTCCATGGTGCTTTCCTTGGGAAGCGGGGCGGCGGAACCGATGCGGATTTTGATGTCCTCGGCGGTGCGCTCGCCAATCATGAGGTTGTAGGCCCGCTTCATGTAGGAAATGATGGATTCGTCGAGTTCGTCACCAGCGGTCCGGACACTGCGGGCGTAAACGATACCGGATAGTGAGATCAGTGCGACTTCTGTCGTGCCTCCACCGATATCGACAATCATATTACCCGAGGGATCTTGAACGGGGAGCCCGACGCCGATTGCGGCGGCCATTGGTTCCTCGATGAGGTAGACTTCGCGGGCTCCGGCCTGCTCGGCGGATTCTTTTACCGCGCGGCGTTCCACTTCGGTAATGCCCGAGGGGATGGCGATGACCACCCGGGGGTGGGCACGGCGTTTGCCGCTCACTTTTTTGATGAAGTGTCGAAGCA
>JAKMEV010000076.1:0-9084 GCA_022425785.1 Akkermansiaceae bacterium
CCATTCACGATGATGCTATTCGAAACATTATCTCCCACCAGGTGGGTCTTGCCAATCAAGAGAGATTCCGGAGCCGTCGGAATGTCTTGAGCCTGAATATTGGTCCGGCTGCCGCCTCCACCAGCTCCGCCCGTTGTGCTGTTCCGGCTTGAAGAATTGGTCTGGGTGCTTCGGCTATTATTGGTCTGGGTTGTGCGACTGCTATTCGCCCTCCCCGTTGATGACCCGGAATTCTCGCTGAGAGTGGCCGTAATGGCATCCTGCGCAGCCTGTAAAAACTCACCCACCCGAACATAACGAAGTTTGAAGACCGCGCTATTTTTATGGCTACTGGCAACATCAAAATTCTTCACCAAGGCCTCCACTGCAATCAACTCGGCCGGACGCCCGACGAGGAGAATTCGATTGGTGCGACTATCAGGAATAATCTTGATGGGAATATCCTCGCCGGCACCACCAACACCGGTGGTTCCAGGCGCCGGCGGCGTATTGGTCCGGGTGGTTCTCGTGGTCGTGCGATTACCACCCTGCTCGTTGTAGATTTCATTGAGTCGTTCTGCAATTTCATCAACATCAGCAAAAACAACTTCAACCCAGCGTTCCCCAATGGGGCTACTCACATCAATGTCCTTTTTAATCTTAATCAACTGCCTGATGAGAGCTGAGTTCTCGGTGATTAAAAGTGACGACGCATTGGTCACGGCAGAAATTTTTCCTGAAGCGCTTAATTGCCCCACTGCCGACTGAAAAATCTTCTCAGCTTCCTCCGGCTTGAGGTGATCAAAGAACATCTTGTAGGTCACCAACTGATCTTCGGTGGGGAGGTCGAGAGGGTCAGTAATATAAGCCATCGGGACATTCCCCGGGTTAGTGATTGGTCCCGAAGGCATCAGTCGGACCAACTCCGGGTCCAGCGGATCCGGAAGAATTGCCAGCCCCTCCATCAAGAGAGCCATTTTAAGTAACTTGGCAACATCCCCATTGGTCAGAGGACCACGTTGGACGAAGAACACTTCGGCCTGGGAGGCCTGGGAACTCATGATAACCCGCTTTCCAGTGTGATCTTCATAGAGCTGCGCTGCTTCCAGTCCCGTCAGGACAGGATGCTCAAGCGCAGCCCCTTCAGGCACAACAATGGCATCAGGGTCGAGATTCTTGGCACGGGCCGCCACTGCACCGGGTAATGCCGGCTTAATTTCCGGAACGGGAGCCGGGACAGCAGGAGCACCAGGAGGCACAGGGGCCTCAGGCGCGGGAGGTTCCTGGGCCGAAGCGATGAGAGTCAGGCCAATTAAGGCAGTCAGGGAATATTTCATACGATAAAGTGATTAAGTAAATGATTGGGCTCCTTATTTAGGTCGGGGCACGTAGCGCACACGGCTTTTCTTGGGTGGCGTCGAGGTTCCCTTTGTCCCGGTTGAGCTCGTGGTTGGTCTTGATCCGGAGGCAGAGGGAGGACTTGGTTTCCCGGTGCTCTTACTTGGAGTGCGGGACCCACCGGGGATCGGCGGTTTACTTTGGCTCGTCGATCCCGGACGCGGTGGCTGCTTGCTGCTGGTCTTGGAGCTCTTGGAACTCTTGCTCGGACCGGCAGCCCGCTTCACCACGAGGAATTTCGGGTCATATTGCACCCAGCCTCGATGCGGGCCTTTTTGAAGATGCACTTCGGTATTGAGGAAACTCCGGGCCATCTTGACCTCGAGAATCGCAAAACCCAATTCGTTGGCATCCGAGCCTGGAATTTCGACCCGCTGAGCCCGGTCCTTGGAATTCACCACGGTGACAATCTGGCTGTCCTTGTATTTCCGAACACCCATAAGCACCCAGTCTTCGAGGTCGTTCTTAACTTCTTCCTTCTCCTCCACCGGCGGAGGATCGGTGAAGGGAGAACTTCTCCAGAGGTCATAGTAACGACTGGGAATATAGGTCTCCGGCGGTTCATCGGCCTGAAGAGTGGCTGCGGTCACGGCGCAAAAGAGAATGCTGAGAAGTTTCATGGAATTATACAGGATTATTAGGAGCGGCGAGGATGATAAACTTCTCCACCTCCACTTCGATATCGATACGGGTCAGATCGTTGGTCTGAGGCTTCATGATCAATCGAGTGATGACTTGAAACTGGCGGGGTTGGTGCACGCTCATGATCCACTGCTGGACTTGTTGCTCCATTCCGGTGAGTTTGTATTTCACCCGAACGCGGGTGTAGTAAGGTCCCTCGACATGAGGTAGGAATCCTTCATCACGGGTGGTCAAGCCCCGGGCATCCGCCTGCTTTCGCATGAAGGTCTGAAGCTTGGATTGGGCTTCGGCGTATGTCGTGGGTTTTCCTTCGCTGTTTTCCAGCCAATTCATCGATTTCTGCCACCGATCAGTCTGTTTTAGATTCCCTTCAGCCCTTTTATACTCCCGCTCCAGGCCCGATACCTTGGCGTTAGCGGCAGTGATTTTCGGAGTATACAACTTCTTATAGCCCACTACATTCAGCACCAGAAACAAGGTGCTACAGAGGAGAATGAGGAGGTTCTTTTCGCGAGGTGTCATTTGGTAAATTCGTTAGTTTTGAACTTCTGCTGTATAGATAAAGCTCCAATCACCATTTCTTGTCTTCGTTGGTGTCTGCATTATCCATTTAAAATCCTCAAGATCGGCAGCTTTAATCAAGCTGTCGTTGTATTCGCCAATCGGAGCGTTCTCGGGAGCTTGGCCTTTGACGGTAATCTCCCGGATCATTTGCCGTCCCCCATCGACATCCTTGAACTGATTGATCACCTCCACATGTGTCAAACGAACATTTCGCTCGGTCTTGGTATTAGGCAAAGCCTTGTAGATCCTAAAAAGAACCTCATATGGGTAGAATTCATTATCCACCACCGGAGCGAGCTCATCCCATTTATCCTGATGCACCTGCAGTTTGAGGGCTTCAGGCCCCAGGGATGTTACCTTTTTCTGCGCGATCATTACCTTTTCCTCAGCCGACGTGAGATTGAAGAACAAGAAACCGATCAAGCCCACATAGGCAATCACCGCAGCCGCGACCAGCAGATTGCGGTTCCGCTGGTTCTTTTTCTCCATTCGCTCGGCACGGACATCAGCGGGAAGCAGACGGCTCGGAGGCGCGGGCCAGCTCGGCGCGGGTTTCGGCGCGCTGCTGGCGGAAAGTCCCAATCCACGCGAAAAACTTTCCAACTCCTCGGGCCGGGCATCGGTGGCCGATCCGTGCGACCAGACGACGACCTCATCAGGAAAAGGGTCTAGCACGCCTTGAAGTTGTAACTGGGTCAGGGCCAGACGCACGTCGTTCCCACCCCGCTCATCCAGGCGGTCGCCGGAAAAACACTGGAAATAAAGCACCCCACTCGGCCGACCGATCCCAAAGACCCATCGTCCCAATTCACGCCAAACAACTACTTTTCCCTCGGGGAGCGGAAGACACCGCGGCGACAGATCAAAAGCTTGCGGGCTCCGACGAGGCAACTGGCCTTCCTGCGGCGGATTCAAAACCACTGCAGTGAGGAGAGTCTCTTCACCGGACTTTCCATAAACGAAATGATCACTGAGTTGGCCCCCATCGAGAGCGGGACGTGTCCCGTTTTTCTCCAAATGCATCATCGCGAGATCTTCCAGGATGGAAAGATCCTCGGTCTGAGCCTTGAAAGGCAGAGAAGACAACTGCCTCACTGGCAGCGCCATCTGTAACGGTCCGGCAATCTTCTCAGTCACCTCCAGAGCCAACAAATGCTCGGTCGACACCTGCAGCTGAAAGCCCTCGGCGGCCGTACCATTCCAAATTTCCCAGCCTTCCGCTCCCGGGAGGAACAGACATAAGTCTCCTTTCTTCGCACTCATTGAATTAATTCTTCTCTACGGTCCAAAATTGTCGGTCGCCCGTTACTTCGGTTCTGAATAATCAGAACGATCTTACGTCTGACGCTTCCTGAAAAGCCGATACTTTCAATTCGCGTCACTTGTTCGGCCTGAGGGTTGAATCGGGCTCCAAATTGAGCCTGCTCATCAGGGCTCATTCCCATCTGATTCATAAAATCGGCAGACCCTAATTTCTGATCATCTTCGGTCCGCCGGATACCATCCGGTCCATCGATAATTTCCACAAGAGCAATGGCCTCTTCAATATTTCCATCAGCTGCGATCGCAAGATACTCGGCTGGAGCTTCATTGACATCCAATCCCCCGCTGCTCCAGACCGTAAACCAATCCCGCCAGCGTGGATTGGCCGCCTCGACGATTTCCATCCCGCGGACCAATCTCATTTCGTCGAGATCATAAAAAGGACGATTAAAGGGACGATTCAGAAACCCCTGCCCCTCATACCAGTCCAGTTCAGCACCATTGAGCTGAATAGTATCGTCGCTATCGATCCAATCCATCAAGGCGTCGGTGATTTCCGAAGACACATCGAGATCGATTCCCCAATGATCGAAGATTTGGCGCAACAGCACCTTATCCTGACTCATCAAAATGAAATTGATGTTGAAGCGGCCACCTTCGGAACGAATTTGCGCATTAAAGCCACTTCCGTTTTCAAATCTCTGCCCGAGCATCTGATCCCAAACCTCCACCCTGGGATTTGCCGCAATTGCAATTCCCATCTCGGCATACTGTCGCGCTTCAATCCCGGCCACCTGGGAACTCACCACCTCCATCTGGTAACGTGCCACGCGAAGCGACGCCACAATCGCCAGCCCCATGACTGCCATAATCCAAAAGACCGCCACCATGGTGGCGCCACGCTTGAGTGAGTTTTCCCTCATCGCCCACCCCCCTTTCCAGCTGGTGGACCTGTCGGACGCTTGGCCCGGTCAGATGCACTTCCCCCACGAGAACCTTCAGGATTCGGACGAGGGGTGGGGTTGATCGTTGCGCCACCGGTATTCGCTCCATTCTGCTGGGCAGCCGATCGCGCACTATTTTGCAATTGGCGCATCCGTGTCACCGGACTCACCTTTGTCGGGCACCAAAACATCCGACGAATCACCTCACCATTCTCACCGAACTGAGCGGTCAATTCAATGAAAGTCGGCAGCCTGTTTCTTACTTCCCATTCGTAGGGCCATTCGTCGCGCTCCACATTCAGGTTTCGACCATCGAGGACGTTCCACTCAAAACGTGAAAGACCTTCGAGCAAGACAACTGAAGCGATCGGCTCGATTCCCCTCTCAGCAAGAGTTTCGTCGGTATCCAGAATCGGCTCATCAAAGTATTCGATGACAATATCCAAGCCATCCAAATCCTTGACCGTGATGATCCGCATCGCCTCGGCTGACATGGGAATTCCGCCCCAGTTGAATGATACCGGAGCATTCTGAAAAGTAAGCTCCGAGAGAAAAGGCTCGGATTCCGAGGTTGGCAGCAGATCCATCCGGCAGTTTCCCGGCAGTTCTTCGAAGTGCCTTTTCATCAGGGTGAAAAAAGCATCACGGGTAATCTCTTCGCTCTGATGATCAACCATGGCCCTGGTCGACTTCACTGTCGCATCAGCGAGTTTGAAAATTGACCCCATCAACAGGCCCATGATGACCATGGACAGCACAAGCTCCACCAAGGTGAAACCATTCCGGGAATATCGGGCGCTTCGCATCATGGCTTGTAAAGCGGGAGATAGCGCCAACCGACTGCGCTTTGCTCTTTCTCAACACCATCCAAGGTGTAGCGGGCGGTTACCACCACCTCAAACATCTGCGTCAACTCGATCCCCTCTTCATTATAAAGTTCCTCTATCGGCTCAATCACCGTGACCACCTCGATCCCCCGCTCATAGTCAGCGACGATTTCTCCCTCTTCCAGAGTCGGGTAATACAAGGTCTCACGCAGCGCACTGTCGACAACCTTGGTAATGGCGATTTGCTCCTCTACCGCCATGGAATTTCGGCGAAGAGCTTTGAGCGCTCCGGTATAACCAACCGCCAAAATGGAAAAAACCATCAGACCCAAGACCACCTCCATCAACATGAAGCCGCGTCTCTTTGAACTCAAACGCGTCTTCATTTGGTCCCGGTAATGGTTAACTCTTCATCCTCCGCCAATCCGGTCAGCGGATGGTATACCCGGGTCAGACTGTTGTCGCCCTCGTCTTTGACGATCTGGATCGAGATTGGTTCACAAAGCCCATTGGGTTCGTGAATCCATCGTTCAACCCTATCGCCACGGAGCAACACAAAATCCTGCTGACCCCAGCGACGCACATAAATATCGTACTCAGGGTCAACGGTCGCCACCCGCGGCCACCCCAGACTCTCGAGAGGCGCCAGGGCGCCATTACGCGCCTGCCCTTCATCAGGCAATTCAGCCTGAAGCTTTTCGTTAGGATTCACCAGAGGAGTCATCGATGCCCCTCCCTCTCTGAGCTCGATCAAAAACGATTGCTGGTAGCTCACCGACATCGTCCGTGCCGAAATGGCCATCTCTTCAATTTTCCCGTGCTCCTCCCGAAGGAGTTTTTCTTCATTCGGAGTATTGGCAACAACCGCCACCGTGCCGAAAAGCACCACCGCTACTCCCAAAACCACAACAATCTCGATGATACTGAAACCTGCGCGGTTCAGTGATCGTCGAGAGTCATGACAGAAGTGACGCATTGAATTGTTAAGAACTAGTCCTGGCTACTCAGATCGTCCTCGTTGCCAAAAACACCATCCGGTCCGTTACTGATCAGTTCGGGCTCGTTTGGCTTTTTCGATCCGGGAAATTTATAGGTATAAGGATTCCCCCAAGGATCTTTGGGCATTTCCGGAAGAGATTGGACCCAGTCGCGGGGAATTGGGCTGGAACCCGGCTTCTTAATTAAAGCCTCCAGTCCCTGAGGCTCGGTGGGGTATCCATTTCTCCCGATATTGCGATATTGATCGAGGTGAGTGATCAAAGTGGTGAAATCCTGGCGAGTGGTCTGTACTCTGGCAGAATCACCGAAACTCTTGGACGCGAAAATCACCGAGCCCAAAATGACTCCGATGATTCCCATCACGATCACCATTTCGAAAAGACTAAAACCCCGAGCCAGTCGGGGACGACGCTGATTGTTTTTGGTATCTTGAATTTTCATATTCTCAACTGCGAGGAACCTACACCGATACAAACGCGGCACGACCCAAAAGTTGTCGGTAAATTAGCCTATTTTCGGGCCTTTTCCCCTATTCGCCATGTTTTTGGGCCAGTTTGGCCTAGAACGCCTCTTCAACAAGGTTCACATCGGGCTTTTTCCCTTCCTCCAGAACGATTTCCACCACGTCGTATCGCCAGGAAATCTTCCGCCGCCGGTCCTCCGGTTCGTCAAATCGCCGCTCCCGCCCCAGAAGACGCAACCACTCCGTCGCACCTCTAATGATCAAGGCCTGCTTCTCGGCATTCACCGCCCTCAGCGGACGCCCGAAATCACGTCTCGTCCGGGTTTTCACTTCCACAAAAACGAGAAGATCGAGATTCTCCCCCCCTCTCATCACCAAATCGACCTCCCCGCCTCTGGGAGCCCGGAAATTCCGATAGAGAACCTTCCATCCGAGACGCTGGAGATGCCTCGCTGCGATCCTCTCTCCGATTTCGCCAATCTCCCTGGGCCTAAGATTCGTCAAGCGGAAGGGAGAGCTGAGCAACGGGCTGAAACGAGCGACGGTGGAGCGGACACGGGCCATACCGTGCGAGAGCCTCCAAATGCGCTTTTGTCCCATATCCTTTATGACGCTCAAAACCATACTCAGGATAGCTCTTTGCGGCCTCTCTCATAATACGATCTCTCGTCACTTTGGCAAAAATACTGGCTGTGGCAATCGAAAGTGACTTTCCATCTCCTTTTACAATTCCCTCATGCGGATAGGGAAAACTCGGAACGGGCAATCCATCGATGAGACACATTCCTGGTTTCACCTTCAACGCCCTCACCGCGCGGACCATTCCGAGGTGGGTCGCTGAGAGGACATTGACCTCATCAACCTCGGACGCCTCAACAAGGCTAACCGCCCATTGAATATCATCCCGCTCGACGAGTTCATCAAAAAGCTTCTCCCTCGCTTTCTCGCTGAGCTTCTTGGAATCATTGATCACCGGATGGGAAAAATCCTCCGGCACAATGGCTGCTCCCACCGAAACAGGTCCCGCCAAGGGCCCCCGCCCCGCTTCATCCACCCCAACGACAATCCCGGTCGAGGCATAGCGCTTCTCATATTCCAGATCAGGCATGACTGAGGAGAGTATCTTCCGCGCCTTCCAAAGTCTCAAGCACTTGATCCGCACCGCATTCTCTTAACTGATCCGCACTAAACGATCCGGTCGCAACGGCCAAACAAGGCGCTCCGAGCGCATGGGCACAAGCGACGTCTTTCGGAGTATCTCCAATGACGAGAACATCATCCGCTGAAAATGATTTTCCGGTTTGACGATTCGCCCGCTCCAATGCAATCGGTCCAAGCTTGTTCCGATCCCAGTGATCATCTCCAAAGGCCCCAAACTGAAAGTGCTCCGCTAATCCGTAATGCGCCGCTTTCACGATCGCTCCTTGCTCGATATTCCCGGTCAGCAAACCGAGCGTATGGCCATCCGACTCCAAGGCCTCTATCAAGCGATCCACTCCAGGAAGAACCTTCCCCTCAAACTCATCCGACTCAAGATTCCGCTTCATCAGAGGAAGATAAACCGCATAAAATTCTGCCTCAATCGCCGCGTCATAGGAACGGTCGAAATGCTCGAACAATCCGCGCACAATTCCACTGTCGGTACTTCCAGCCAGATCGAGCGGAGGACCTTCGTTTCCGAAGATCTTCTCCACCGTTGCACTGATCGCTCCCAATCCGGCGCCACCCGTATCGATCAATGTGCAGTCGATATCAAAAAGAACGAGTCTGGAGGGCATGAGGTCTATTCTTCGCCTTTGTCGCGCTCTTCTCCGTCCTCAATATCATCATCGTCGTCGAACTCAGCATCTTTCGCTTCGTCCTCGTGAATCAACTCACCGTGGGAAAGCATAAAGTGACGCTCTCTCTTTTCTTCGGGAAGTGGTGACAAAACCATTCCAATGGCACGACCGGCCAGCTTCGGCTCCATGTCAACATGAGCCATCCCCTTGAGATCATTCTTCAC
>JAKMEV010000078.1:0-4984 GCA_022425785.1 Akkermansiaceae bacterium
AACCCTGCCTCTCGGCGCGATTTCAGTTTTAAGGCATTCTTCGGCCCGGCGGCTTTGCGGAATCCTTTCGCTTGGTAATTCGGATCAACTCCGATGCCTTGGATGTCCTGTTCGCTTTCTTTCCTGATTCTCCCAGAGATACTGCTGGTTTCTTTCGAGGCTGCGTGTTTCAGAAATCGTCTCGTCTCCGATTGAGAAGATTGCTCGCGGGAATTTCTGCTGGAGTGCTCTTCCTTCGCTTTTTGATTTCGGCTATTTGAAGAACTTTGCAAACTGGGCGGTTGCTTCTGGGCCGGCTTTGCCGAAGTAAAGGTCGGCGGCTTCGAGTGAGCCGGCGCATTCGAGGTAGAAGGCGGTGATACCGAAGAGGAAATAGTTGTCTGGTTCCTCTGCTGAGAGGGAAAGGGTGACCGCGGCCCGGTCAGGGAAGGGGAGTTTGTCAAAGGTGACCGGTGGGAGTTCCTTGCCGTCTTTTTCAATAAAGTGGAGGAGGCCGGTTTTGTCTACATCCACAAGAGAGGCCGTTCGGCGAACGGAAGGTAGCGTGACCGGAACCTTAGGCAGTTTCTTGTCGGCGTTGAGATCGGCGAGTTTGATCGTCATTTCGTGATCCACTTGCGCGAGGGCTTCGGGTTTGGGTGTGCGTTGGCTACGGGCGCTTCCGGCGATGAGCTTTTGCTCCAGGGCGGCGGCTTGATCGATACGGTGCACTCGGATCTTGTTGCCGCCGGTAGGGACGGCCCAGACGATGGCTCCGTCGTCGAGGGTGTAGAGATCGTCGTATGGCGAGAGCTTGGCGCTGGTGTTGGTGCTCTGGGGCGTCACGATGTCGAGCGAGGGGCTGAGAACGATTTGCTTCATTCCGTCGGACTCGTGCCAGGCGACGAAGATGTTTTTGCCATCGCGGGCAATACGTGGGTAGGCACCATAGCCACCTTTCTTCTGTTTGGTGAGCCATTTCTCTTTGGTGGTCTTGCCGTTTTCATCGAGGATAAGAATGCAGACGTCGTGACCTTCCCGTCCGTTAGCCGAGGCGAAGACGACGCCGAATTTCCGATTGGGAAGAGCGAGCAGGCCACCGGTTTGGCAGTTGGTGACGTTGGCGCCGGATTCTCCCTCGATGGTGTGGTAGGTTTGATTGGCGATGGCTTTTCCTCCGGAACCGGGCCAGCGACTGAATCCGAGGGCACGGGGGTAAGCGTCGCCGTGGGCGAGGGCGCAGAATTCACCGTTCGCAAAGATGAGACGTTGGTCGAAGTTGTGACTGTAAAACCAGCCGCTGCCTCCTGGGAGCCTTTTTCCTTTTTCGTTGAGGAAGCCGACGTAGCCACCCTGGTGTCTCACGCCGTCGTTAAAAAGTTGATTATTGGCGAGATAGAAGGCGATGGTTTTGCTTTTTGGATTGTAAGCAATACGAGCAGTTCCAGCTCCCCCGGGGCCGCCTTTTGAATTCACTTCTTTATGGTTCTTTTCACCAAAGATTCGTGTGTTGAAAATCTCGCTACCATCGAGGCCGACTCCGGCGACCCAGTATTCGGAGTTCTTGTTGCCGTGGCTGTTGTCCTTACAGTAGCCGATGGCGTAGCCCATTTCGTCGGGCAAGCGAGTCGCTCCTAGGAGGGCGCCTGCGCCCGAGATGAAGGAAGGCGTGAGTTCCTGCCCGTTCCCCGAGCATTGCATGATGTGAATAGTGCGCTGGCTGGAGTTGTGCCAGGCGAGATCGTATTTTCCTCCGGCAACAGGCATGAGCGTGAGTGAGGGTTTGTTTCCGTATGGTGAGAGTCGGGTCACGGAAGCAGCATCCGGAACTTTACCCTTGGTGGAGAATTCTGTGAGTCTGGCTGGTCGGGAGGAGGCGAGTGTCTTGTAGAGACTTTGGTGCCAGGCTTTTTCCATGGCCGAGGTGGCCTCGGGATCTGCCTTGGCCTCTGCGGAGATGAGTTGGTGCGTCGTCTTTTGGAAATCGGGGTCGGAAAGAAGAGTGTAGGCAAAGCGGCTGGCAAGGGCTCCATTGAGGTCTTCTTCTTCGGCAAAGGCTTCATCGGACAGGTTAAGCTTCTCCGAGAGATTGGGACGGAGGCTGCTGCTTTGCAGAATGGTTCTTTGCAGCGCGTTCCGGAAGTTGGAGCGGTGGATGCCCAGGGTGCGGGCTTGGCCTTTGTATACGTCGAAGGTTTCGAAATAGGATTCGTAGCCTTTGGCGAGAAAGGGCGGGAGCGGTTTGCCGGGTCGCCACAGTTTGAGGTATAGCCGGGCGAGGTGTCCTTGGAGCAGTCCGACATCGACGCACTTGGTGAGGTTGTTTTCCGCGCCGGGATGGACCTCCCATTTGCTGAGGAGATGAATCTCGGCGAGTGTGCTGCCGTCGGCCTTCCTCGTGATCTGCGAAAATCCTTCGTCCGGATCATTGTCGGGAAAAGTTTCCTCAACCCGGTGAATGGTGAACTGAAATTGAACGTTCTTTATGCGGGTTTCGGAGGCGGGAAGCTGGATGACTTTGGGAAGCGATTTGAGCGATTGGCTCAGGTGGATGAAAGCCTCTGAGGCCAGCTTGCTAGAAACATCGGTTTGTGCGACGACGGTGGACTTTCCCAGCTTCCAAAATCCACCGCGTCCTTTTGCAGCTGCTTTGGTGAGGTTTCTGATCTCGTTGTCCTGTAAGGCGGACCATTTCCAGGAGCCCGGATAGCGGGTTTCTTCGGCCCTGATCGACGAGCCGAAGCAGGCAAGGACGAGAGGGAGGATGGAAAGGAATCGAGTGGTCATGCCGGGAGAGGTAGGTGTTTCCAAACCTTGATCCTAGAAGTGTTTGCGGAGAAGTTCGAGAGATTTGGGGATCGCGGTAAGTGGGTCTTCGAGGCCTTCGAATTCGAGTGAGACATAACCTTTAAAGCTGGCCTTCTTCATAATCTTGGCGATCCGGGCGTAGTTGAGGTCGAGAGTATACCAACGCCCCTTGCCATAATAGGTCTTGGCTTGAAGGAGGACAGTTGAAGGCGCGAGTTGGGTCAGGCGGTCGTAGGGATCTTCGAGGAAGTTTCCGGTGTCGAGAGTGACCTGGAGCCAGGGTGAGTTGATTTCGTTGACGACCTTCATCACGCCCTCGGGAGTGACCCCGAGGCCCCAGTGGTTCTCGAGTCCCATGATGACGCCGCGCTTGGCGGCTTCGGGAACGAGCTTCGAGTAGGCTTCGATGACCCATTCGTAGGCATCTTTTTCGGTGTATCCTTTGAGAGGTTCTTCGACGCCACGCTTGGCCATGAGGTCGTCGAAGCTTTTCGAGGTGCCCCAGGTTCCGGAATTCACTCGCATGGTGGGGATGCCGAGTTGGTAGGCTTGCTCGAGGCACTCCAGAGTGTGGTCGATATTCTTCTGTCGCTTCTCCTTGTCGGGGGAAAGAAACCCCTGGTGGGTGGAATAGCCCATGAGATCGAGACCGAGAACAAAGGCCTGGCGTTTAATTTTTTGAAGCGCGACGCGGTCGGTGTCGACGAGTTGGCGTTGCAGGATTTCGAGGCCATCGAACCCCATGCGTGCGGCGTGCTCCAGATTGCTTTCGAGCGGGCGAAGTTCGTCGCGGCGGAATCCCCAGAAGGAATAAGAGGAGACGCCGATGCGGTTGCTTTGTGCTGGAACGACCTTGGCCGTCTCTTGTGCAAGAGAAGGAGTGAGAGCGAGGGCGCTGGCGGCAGTGGAGCCGGTGAGAAGGTTTCTTCGGTTCATTGGGTAAGGCTGAGGCTTTATTTGATGAATGTTAAGGGAGAAGTTTCAGGGGATGCGAACCAGTCAAGATTGAGAACTTCGGATTCACTCCGGTTCCCAGTGATGATTACCCATTGTATGGTTGGGCGAAGCTGTAGGTGATGGTGAGGTTTGCTCCATTGGATTGAGGTTCGCCGGGCTCAGGCCCAGCTCCCCGGTGAGCGTGTCGAGGGCTGGTTGTTCTTCGTAATTCGATTTGATGAGCTCGATGACTTAGCTGATGCGATCGTCGTCGTTCATGATTCGTGAAGCATGCGGCGGAAGGTGAGATTGATGCGGGGCGAGGTAATCTTTTTGCTCTTGGGGATCTGGTGTTGCCAGTTGCTTTGTGTCGTGCCTCGCATGATAAGGAGGCTGCCGTGTTCGAGCATAACGGAGACTTTCTCGCGGCTTTGTTTGTGTCGAAAATCGAAGCGTCGTTCGGCGCCAAAACTTACCGAGGCGATGTTGGCATTTTTGCCGAGGCCTTTTTCGTCGTCATGATGCCAGCCCATGCCTTGGCTGCCATCAAGGTAGAGATTGAGGAGGCAGGAGTTATAAGAGTAGTCCGCGATCTCTTCCACGACAGTCTTGATGGCGAGAAGGGACTCGGTCCATTTTAACGCGACATGATTGTGGCCCGAGTAGGTGTAGGAATAATTCTCGTCACCATACCACGCGACCTTGCGGGCGGTCACGATGTGTTTACCAAACATGATGGCTTCGTCGTGCCGCCAGGGAATGTCGCGGAGGAGAGATTCCAAGAAGTCATCGGCTTGCTGGAGGTCGAAAGTCACACCGTGGTAAATCGCTTCACCATCCCGAGGGAGGACGTTGAAGGGGGGCGTGGGGAGATCGTCCAGTTTGAGTTTGAATTCCATGAATCGCGTTTGAAGTCATCATCTCATGGAATCGGAGAATGCCCACCCGTTTCCTGCTGTGATTATTGGGATGCTACAAAAGTCCAATCGAGAGAGACTTCGATGAAATGATTGTTTTCGTCAGTGATGGTGACGCTGTGTTCGTCGAGAGGGGCGATTGATTTCACAGCGCCAAAGTTATCCGGGACGGGGGCGACGGCTTGAATCATTTTGAGAGAGAGGAATTGGTCTTTCTGAAACTTGCGGGTGGTGGGGATATTTTCTTTGGCGAGGCGATCTTCGCGGGAGATGTCGACTCCGTGGCAGAAGTGGGAGCAGACCTCTTCGATGCCGAGGCGGCCGGTGTGGCGTCCGTTCCAGGG
>JAKMEV010000080.1:0-20266 GCA_022425785.1 Akkermansiaceae bacterium
GGTGGAGTCAGTGGGAAGCAACAACTTCACGAGACCTGAAATAGAGCGTATGGCTGACATCGACATGATGGCGGCGAATGGAGTGGTTCGTGGGTGGGTCGATGATTGGGATACTCTGACGCGGAACCGGGGAAAGAACGGTTACTTTTTGCGTCGGGCTTCGGATGGAAAGTGGATGCTGATCCAATGGGATTCCGACAATACTTTTGGGAATTCAGGAGCGGCCTTTTTTGGTAATTTGGCTGGAGTGCGAAATTTCTTCGACAAACCATATGTCCGCCAGAGAGTGAATTACTACCTCGGTGAAATGATCGACAAATACACTGCCGGATCACCGCGACTGACGGCGTGGATGTTGGCGGAGGAGAATGCCTCGAATTCGTTCAGCATTAACGAGGCGACCTACAATAACTTTAACGCCGCCCGGATTTCACGGGCACAGTCCGAGATCGGATCGAGTAATCTTGCCGAGACCTTTGACGTCACGACTGGGAATGGCAGCAGTGCCTCGACGTCGGCTGATACCATTACCTTGAATGGAACCAGCCCGGTGTCGGCTTTCACAATTCATGTCGTGGGACAGCCTGGTTTGGAGTGGGAATTCCAATCCCAAACGACCTGGACCTTGAGTGGAATTCAACTCTTCCAGGGAGCCAATGTTCTCACCGTGCAGGCGGTCGATGCTAATGGTGTGGTTGTGGGGACGGAGAACTTCACAGTGAATAAATCGGGAAATGCTCTACCCGTGGCGGTGCTTGATGCCGATCCGAGGTCCTTTAATCTCTCGGTGAATGATGCCTTTGAAATGGATGCCACGGGAAGTTTTGATCCGGAAGGAACGGCCCTGACCTTTGCGTGGGGAGTTTCGCCAGCTGCGAATTTGACCAATCCTACCCCTTCGAGCGCAGAGCTGACCTTCAGCACTCCGGGATTGTATGACCTGACCATCACCTTGACCGACGGCGATTCCGAGCAGCGGGTGGTGACTCGTGAAATCGCGATCTACCCCGAGTCGGGATGGTCGCCATTCAATGATGACGTGTTGAGTTCGAATTGGACACCGGAAAATATCGAAGTGCGTGATGGTGATTCGCCGTCGGCCTCATACAGCTTGCGTGATCTTCCCAATAATCTTCTCGTGAAAGTGGAGAGAGATGCCGCGCATCCTCTAACGATGAGTTCGCCGACGCACCCGGTAATTTGGCGTGACCTGCCAGCCTCGGACGACTGGTCGTTCCACACCGACCTCGTCTTGGATTCGGTTCAGCAGGGGGACTTCTATTCTGGGTTAATTTTCGAGTTGGTCGAGAATGGCACGACTGTTCGTTATGCAATCGGAATGGAGGACGGAGATTTTCTGAGAGTGAAGCGCGCGACAGGTGGGGGTTACGCCCAGCTTACCAGCATCAATTGGGATCAGGGCAGTGCCGTAATTCGAGGAAAGCGAATTGGAAATCAATTGATCTTCGAATACCGCTCCGAGCCGGGCGTGTGGGTGAACTTGTTGACTCGTGCGCTTTCGTCTCCTGCGACTGGAGTGAGGGGCGGGCTCTTTGCCGCGACCGATTCCCTGCAGGAAGTTCGTCTTGCCTTTGATTATGCCCTGATCGTCGATCCGTCGGTTATTAGCCCGACACTCGAGTATCTCAAAATCACCGAGCTCATGTATCATCCAATCGAGGGATCGACGCTTGAATTCATTGAGGTCCGCAATACGAGTGCGAATCCGTTGAGTATCGAGAATGTTTCGATTGACGATGGAAGCCCTGTTGGGGCACTCAGCATTGGAGCTGTGACTTTGGCCCCGGGAGCCTATGGCTTGATTGTTGCTAACTCCTCGGAGTTTCAAAATATCTACGGCAACGGATTGAACATCGTGGGCGAGTGGGCCAGTGGAGCGCTCTCGAATGGTGGTGAGGAAATCATTCTCCGGGATCCGAGCGGGAACGTCATTCATCAGTTCGACTATGATGACGATGCTCCATGGGCGGTTGCCGCTGACGGTAACGGACCATCGCTGGAAATCATCGATGAAAATGGTGATCATAGTGATCCGGCCAATTGGCGTGCATCGTCCGTTCTCGGTGGAAGCCCGGGATCTGCGGCTGCAGTTGACAGTGATGGCGACGGTCTTTCGAATCTTCGCGAGAGTGCTGCCGGAACAAACATTTTCAATCCAGATAGCGATAGCGATGGTGTGAGTGATGGAAACGAGGTGCTGTCCGGAACTGATTCGACTGATCCCGATTCCTGCTTCCAGTTGACCTCTGTTGAGGAAGCGGAGCCTTCCGAAGTGATTAGAGTGATTTGGAGCACTGTTGCGGGGAAGGATTATGAACTTCAGCATAGTGATGGACTCCTTGGCTGGGTGCCCTTGATGACGGTCACTGCGACCGGTAGTATCACTAGCTTCGAACATCCCACGGGAGCGTCCAGAAGCTTCTATCGCGTGAAAGTTCTCCCGTAGTCAGACTCGATGAGAGTGGTTTGCGCGGTGATTCTTTATCAGGGGAGGGTCTTGGTGTGCCAACGCGCAGTCGGCAAACCGGAAGGGGGAAAGTGGGAGTTTCCCGGCGGAAAAGTGGAAGAAGGGGAAAGCGATCAAGTCGCTCTTGCCCGTGAGATTGAGGAGGAGCTGGCGATGTCAGTCTCTCCCGGATCGATGGTGAAAAGTGTTGTTCACGGAGAGATTGAGTTGTGGGCCTATCGATCTTGTTGGGACGGAGTTGAAATGGAATTGCGGGAGCATCAGAATGCCAAATGGATTATCCCCGCCGAGGGTGACATGCTCGATTGGGCCCCGGCAGATGTCGCGATTTGGAAAGGGGTCAGGAGGACTTGTTTTCCCACAGCTTAAGCTGAAGGGCTTTGGTGGCGGCAGCCGTCTCGGCGGACTTCTTGCTGGGACCCTCGCCGGTGCCGAGTTCCTGGTTCATCCAGTTTACCGAGGCGACAAAGGTCCGGGAATGAGGGGGGCCTTCTTCGCTGGTGATGTTGTAGTCGGGAGATTCGGGAGAAAGTTTCTGGAGAATTTCCTGAAGCTCGCCTTTGGAGTTTCCCTGGGTGGTGTCGGGATCGAGTTGCTCGAATTCCGGCTCTAAAATTCGGAGGATGATTTCTCGGGCGGCAGCGAATCCGGCATCGAGATAAATGGCGCCGAAGAGTGACTCTATGGCGTCGGCGAGATTGGAGGCGCGCATTCGACCGCCGCTTCCTTCTTCCCCGTTGCTCATTTTGAGTTCCTTTCCGATTTCGAGGCGCACTGCGGTGGTGGCGAGTGCGGGTTTGGAAACGACGGAGGAACGAAGTTTGGTGAGAACTCCTTCCTGAAAGTCTGGGTGGCTTTGGTAGAGGTAGTCGGTGACCGCGAGTTCAAGAACGGCGTCGCCGAGGAATTCGAGCCGTTGGTTGTCGGGCGGAGCGGGGCGAATTTCCGAAGAGAGGCTGGGGTGGGAAAGGGCGACCTCGAGGAGAGATGGGTCTTTGAAATGATATCCCAATCGCTCCTCGATACTCATGATGCGACGTAAGCTGCCTGATGTCGGGCGTTTCGAAAAGGCGGAAATGATTTTCGGCTTAAGAAGTGGAGCTTGAAATTTCGGAGAGTTGGCGTGAAAAGGTGGAGTGATCGAGGAACTGCGTGATTTGTTGGGTGAGGGGAAGGTGAGCGCCATGGCGGAAGTGCTTAAGGAGCATGGCTGCGACCGGTGGAATTTTTCGCATCTGCCCGAGGTGGTGGTCTTTGCTGAATCGCGTGAGGATGTCGTGGCTGTTATGAAATTTGCTTACGCACGGGACATCCCGGTCACGACCCGGGGAGCCGGGGTGGGCTATGTCGGTGGCTGTGTCCCGTTGCATGGTGGTATTGCGCTCTCGGTGGCGCGAATGAATCGTATCACGGAGCTTGCCCCTAGTGACGGGGTCGTCGTGACCGAGCCGGGAGTGATTACGGGAGATTTACAGGAGGCGGTGAGGGAGTTGGGTTGGTATTACCCGCCTGACCCGGCGTCGCTGAGAGAATGCTCGATTGGCGGCAACCTGGCGACCAATGCGGGTGGGCCGCGATGTTTGAAGTATGGGGTGACCAAGAACTATGTTCTCGGAGTTGAGGTGGTGATGGCCGACGGAGAGGTTCTTCGGATGGGTGGGCGTTGTCACAAGAACAAGACCGGCTTTGATTTGCTTCACCTCTTTGTGGGAAGCGAGGGGATGCTGGGTGTCATCACCGAGGCGACCTTGCGGATCATTCCCCATCCGCAGGATCGCGCGATGCTGACCGCGACCTTTGTTGATTTCACAAAAGCGGCCGAAGCGGTGCAGGCGATTTTGAATGCGGGGCATCTCCCCTCGGCGTTGGAGATCACAGATCAATTCACCCTGAAGGCAGCGCGGGCATATCTGGGGGAAGATTCGTTGCCGGAGGGCGATGCGCATCTCATTGTGGAGATCGATGGACGGCGGAAGGCGATTGCCAGTGAGTTGGAAGAGCTGGAGAATCTCCTGAGTGGCGTCGGAGCCTTGTCGATTGAGACTCACGGTGATGAAGAAGCCTGCGAGAAGGTCTGGCAGCTGCGCCGGGATTTTTCTTATTCTCTCCGGGCGACGGGCCTGACCAAGTTGAACGAAGATATTGTGGTGCCGCGATCCAAGCTGGTGGAGTTGGCGAATTTTGCGGCTGGTCTGCAGGAAGAGACTGGGATTCCGGTAGCTTGTTTTGGGCACGCCGGAGACGGGAATATTCACGCCAACCTGATGGTTGAGGATTACGATGACCCGGTGATTCGCGAGAAGGCAGATGGCGCTCTCGATATTCTCTTCACCTGGATTTTGGAGTCTGGCGGGGTCATCACGGGCGAGCATGGCGTTGGATTGGCCAAGAAGCGTTGGATCAAAGACGCCCTGGGGAAAGAGGGCTTTGAGGCCCATTTAAAGGTGAAAAGGGTCTTCGATCCGAAGGGCATATTGAACCCGGGAAAATTCTTGGATGATTGATTGATGGTTTTGGGCTATGGTTTCCCTCGCATGAAAAAATTGATGAAACGTCTCGTCGTTGTTGGTTCACTGACTCTCTTATTTGGTTCCCTGGGTTCGTGTATTCCTCTCGCAGCGGGGGCAGCGGGTGGCTATTTCATGCATAAAGAGGGATACCGCCTCCAGTCTCCGGTGAAGAAAAGTGAAAAACCGGCTCCCCGGGCCGAGATGGTTGTTCCGGAGGGTTGATTTACGTTGTGAGAGCAGGGGGATTGGTGTTGGTTCTTTATCGAGATGGCGAGTTGGAATGACGACCGGCTTGAGTTGGCTCTTCGGGCCTCCCGGGAGGGGATATGGGATTGGGATTTGGAGAATAATTCCATCTACTATTCCGGTCGCGTATTGAGGTTTTTGGGGTATCGACGCAAGCACGCTCCGAATCTTTTCGAAAAGCGGAAGGAGCTCATGGACGAAGCGTCGGTTGCCGAGATGGACGAGGCCTTGCGCCGGGTTTCTGAAGGAGGTGATGATTTGTTTTCCGCCGAGCCCCGCGTAAATACCCAAAAAGGTGGCTGGCGATGGTTTCGCCTGAGAGGGACGCCGGTGAGAAATGACGAGGGTAAGGTAGTGCGCATCGTGGGAAGCGCGATCGAGATCTCCAAGCGTAAGCAGGCGGAGAGGGAGCTGAAGGAGGAGCGTTATTTGATCCAGACACTCATGGATAGTATTCCGATGAATTTGTATTTCAAAGATGTGGAATCGCGCTTTGTGATGGCGAATCAGGCAACGGCCGAGAAAATGGGGTTTCCATCGTCGGACGAATTAATCGGGAAGAGCGATCGTGATTTCTTTCATGAGGATCATGCCCAAGTGGCCCGTGAGATGGAGCGGGAAATCATGAATACCGGGAAAGGTGTTTATGATCAGATTGAGCATGAAAAATGGGATGACCGGGAGGATACCTGGGTGACCAGTACCAAGCACGCCTGGTTGGATCGCAGCAGAAAGGTGAAAGGGACCTTTGGGGTGACCAATGATATTTCCGATCTGATGCGGGCCCGCAATGAACAGGAGAAAGTCGCGGGGAAGCTTCATCAACAGGGGCTGAAGATCGAAGAGGAGCGTCAGCGGATGAGGCTGATCATCGATAGCGTTCCGATGAATGTTTACTTTAAAAACCGGGATTCGCAGTTCGTGATTGTGAATCAGTCGATGGCGGAGTGGGTGGGCGAGAGCCAGCCATCGGATCTCTATGAAAAAAGCGATCGCGACTATTTTTCAGAGGAACATTGGAGTGGGGCGGAAGCGGATGAGAGAGCGATTATCGGAAGCGGAGAGGCGATGGTGGGGCTCGTGGAAAAGGAAACCTGGAGTGGTAAAGAGGATACCTGGGTGATGACCTCGAAGTATCCCTGGCGTGATAATGAAGGAGCGGTGGTGGGAACCTTTGGAGTGTCGAGCGATGTGAGCGAGTTGATCAGCGCCCAGCGCGAGATGACGGAAATGGCGGAGTCACTTCAGACAAAGAACAAGGAAATGGAAGAAGAGCTGAGTCTTGCCCGCGAGGTGCAGCAGGCTCTGATTCCCGACGAGCTTCCCTCGATGTTCGTTCAATCGGAAGAGGGGGAGGTTAGTCTGAATTTTAAACACCTTTATCGCCCGGCCTCTGAGTTGGCGGGGGATTTTTTCGAAGTGCTGCCTCTTGAGGATGATCGAATGGGGTTCATTGTCAGTGATGTCATGGGGCATGGCGTGCGTTCGGCCCTAGTGGTCTCGATGTTGCGAGGCTTGATTGAGCAACAGGCTGGTTCAGCCAGCGATACAGCGGAGTTTATGACGGGGTTGAATGAGGGGTTAACGCATTTGCTCGAAGAGTCTGGTGTGGTGCTCTTTGCCACAGCAATATACGGAGTGCTCGATTTGCGGAATGAGACCGTGCAAATAACGGTGGCAGGCCACCCAAACCCCATCGCGGTTTTCGAAGATGGAACCCGTCAACTGGCTCCTCCTGCGGAGGCTACCGGTCCGGCCTTGGGCCTGGTGCCCGGGTTTGAGTATGGTTCGGTGACCGCGCCCCTGCAGGGCCTTCGGAGGATCATTTGTTTTACTGATGGCATCTTCGAGGTGATGAATGAATGGAAGGAGGAATTTGGCATCGATCACATGATTGAAGTGATCGAACGCGGAGGCCAGTTGGAGCGGGTTCTGGAGAATTTAGTGAAGGCGGCTGAAGATTTTGCGAGGCAGGGAGTCTTTGACGATGATCTTTGTTTGTTGGGGATGGAGGTGAGGCGATGAACGAATCAAGCGACCGCTTGGAGTTGGCTCTCAAGGCCTCAAATGAGGGGATTTGGGAGTGGGATTTGGTTGGTGGGACCATTTTTTATTCCAACCGGGTGTTGATGTTTTTGGGATATGGAGTCACCGGAGCTCCTAATTTTTTCAAAGATCCCGAAGAACATGTTCATCCTGAGGACCTGAAAAAATTCATCAAGAAACGCGATCGGGTAATTTTGAAAAAAGGTCGCTTGTTCGCGATGGAGTCGAGGGTTCGGACCCGGAGCGGGGAGTGGAAATGGTTTCGGATGAGGGGGATTCCCGAACGGGATGATCAGGGTGCGGTTTTGAAAATGGTGGGAAGTCTGATTGATATTTCCAAGCGGAAGAATACCGAACTGGCTTTGATGGAGGAGCGGGCGAGGATTGACCTCGTGCTGGAAAGTGTTCCGGTGAATGTATATTTTAAAGATCGGGAGTCACGATTTGTGCGGGCAAACAAGGCGACGGCCCTTCGGATGGGAGCGGGGTCGGTTAAGGATTTGGTTGGGAAGACCGACCATGACTTTTTCGAGAAGACGCATGCTGACGCTTCCCGGGCGAAGGAACTCGAGATCATGGAGACCGGTTCCGAGAAAGTGGAGGAGTTGGAGCATGAAGTCTGGGAGGACCGGGAGGATACCTGGGTGCTGGTGACCAAGAAGGTGTGGCGTAATATGGAGGGTGAACTTCTGGGGACTTTTGGGGTCACCAATGATGTGACCGAGTTGATGAAAACGAGGGAGAATCTGGAACGCGTGGCGGAACAGTTGCAGATCGTGAATCAGGACATCGACGAGGAGCGTAATCTTTTGCGACTGGTGATCGATAACATTCCGATGTTCGTTTACTTCAAGAATTTGAAGTCCAATTTTGTTCTGGTGAACCAGGGAATGGCCGACCTTTGTGGGGAGAGTTCCCCCGATGATCTGGTTGGGAAGCATGACCGGGATTATTTCACCGAAGATTTGTTTATTGGGTCCCAGGGAGATGAAAAGAGGATCATGAGGTCGGGTGAGCCGATCGTGAATAAGCTCGAGGAAATTTCCTGGAAGGACAATCACAAGACTTGGTCGATGTCGTCGAAATTTCCGTGGTATGATCCTGATGGAAATCTCATCGGAACTTTCGGGGTTTCGGGGGACGTCACCGAGTTGGTGCAGACCCGAAATGATCTCGCCAAGATTGCCGGCGATTTGGCGAGGAAGAACGAGGCGATGGAGGAGGAATTGAGGCTGGCCCGTGAGATCCAGCAGGCGGGAGTTCCGAAGAGTCTGCCGAAGATTGATGGCGGAGATTGGGAATTGAAATTCCAGCACATTTATCAACCGGCTACGGACCTGGCAGGTGACTTTCTGGAGGTCAAAAACCTGGGCGATGGTCGGGCGGGATTTTTGGTCTGCGATGTGATGGGGCACGGAGTGCGGGCTGCCCTGATTGTCTCGATGTTGCGGGGTTTGGTGGAAAAGCAGGGAAGGATTGCAGGGAGTCCGGGAGAGTTTCTGGCCGGACTGAATGATGGCTTGTCCCACCTTCTCGAAAGGATTGGTCTGACCATGTTTGCGACGGCTTCGTATGGTGTGGTGGATTCAAAGAAAGGCGAGGTGTGTCTGGCTTCGGCGGGTCATCCTTCGCCCATTGGGAAGATTTCCGGGAAGGTCGAAGTGCTCGAGTTTTCCAAGGGAGCCAAAGGGCCGGCTTTGGGAATGTTGCCGGGAATGCCCTACGGAGAAATGGTGCTTCCCCTGGCTGGTCTGGAAGCTTTGTGGTGTTTCACCGACGGGGTGTTTGAGGTGCGGAATGGCTCGGATGAGGAATACGGGGTGGAGAGGATGAAGGAGGTTTTGGCATCTGAACGCGGTTTCCGAATTGTCGACTTGGTCGAGGATGCACGGAAGTTTTCCGAGGGGAGAGGATTTGAAGATGACGTGTGCCTTTTGGAGTTGGAAGTCTCGCGCAAGGCTTGAGCTTCCCGGTAGCTGTGCTACATGCATATCACCTTGAGTGAGCGAGTTGCAATTATGACCTCCGGCGGCGATGCCGCGGGGATGAATCCGGCGGTGAAATCGGCGGCCGAGTATGCCAAAAAATGCGGTATGGAGCCCTACCTCGTCGAGTGGGGATTGCGCGGGCTGATTGAAGGCTGGATCCACGCAGCAACATCAGAGCGTCTTTCGGGAATCCTGCATCGCGGAGGAACTGTTTTGGGCTCGTCGCGATCGAAGCGCTTTTTTGATTATCAATTCAGGAAGCAGGCTTTCGAAAATCTAGAAAAACTGGGGATTTCGAAATTGGTGGTGATCGGGGGAGACGGCTCGTTCAGCGCCTTGAATCAATTTCACGCAGACTTCGGTGTTCCTTTCGCTGGAATTCCCGCGACGATCGACAATGATATTCCCGGGACGAATTACTGTCTCGGGGTGGACACGGCTCTCAACATGATTCGTCAGAGCGTTGATTGTATTCGAGACACCGCAGCATCATTTTCGAGGGCTTTTGTTGTCGAGACGATGGGGCGTCATTGCGGATACCTGGCGATGACAAGCGCGTTGGCGACCGGGGCGGAGATCTGTCTGGTCCCGGAAATTGAATACGATTTGGATTCCATCGCAGAAAAGATGCGTTTGGAGAAAGAACAAGGTCGTCGGTATCTTCTCGCGATCGTGGCAGAAGGGACGGGCATGGGTGAAAGTCTGACCCGGTGGATGAACGATGCGCTCGGAATGGACGCTCGCCTGACCGTGCTGGGACATGTGCAGCGGGGTGGATCTCCAACTGTTTATGACCGGATTATGGCCTTTAAATTTGCGGTGGCGGCCATTGATGCCCTCTGTTCCGGGGAGTCCAACCAGGTGATTGTTTTCAAAGACGGGACTTTTGGAAATATTGCCATCAGTGAGATTGCCGACATCAATCACCACGTTGATGCCAATTTGATCGAGCTTTGCGAGGGCTTGAGTCGCTAGGGTTTCAATCGGGAGTTCATCTTGTAATCGCGGAAATGAGATGCCGTGATGAGATGAACCGTCTATCAAAACACGTTTGTTGAAGTTGTGGCGGGAGTGGAGAATCCCAAACGTAGTTTTGTTCCGATTAAGATTCCCGAGGGAGGTTATTTCATGATGGGCGACAACCGGGACAATAGTAGGGACTCCCGATTCCACGGAATTGTGAAGAGAGAACAAATCGTGGGTGAAGCCAAGCGCGTGCTGTTGTCCTTTGACCTGAACAACTGGCTCAAACCAAGGCTGCCCCGCTTTGGCGAGGCGCTTTCAATAGTCGCGATCGAGGAGGTAGTGGGCGATCGCTTCAAGGCGAACCGCCTTCTTCCCTAAAACCGAGAGAGCCGCGAGTGCCTTTTTAGTAAGGCGCGCGGCTTCTTTTTTGGATTTATCCAGACCAAGAATGGAGGGGTAGGTGGCCTTATCGACGGCTTCGTCTTTGCCGGCTGTTTTTCCGAGTTGTTCGGTTGATTGAGTGACATCGAGAATGTCGTCGATGACCTGGAAGGCGAGACCGAGATTGTATCCGAAGTCGGTGAGGGCTTCGAGCTGTCTCGGAGTGGCGTTGGCGGTCATGCCGCCAAGGCGGAGGGAGGTGGTGAGAAGCGCGGCGGTTTTGTTTTCGTGAATGCGAATCAGCTGCGCTTTGCTGAGATCCTTACCTTCGCCTTCGAGATCGAGCACCTGTCCTCCGATGAGTTTTTTGGATCCGCCACAGATCGAGAATTCGAGGAGAAGCTCTTTGAGGGAATAGCGTTTTGTTGGAGGGGTTTCGGCCAGGACAATAAAGGCTTCGGTGAGTAAGGCGTCGCCGGTGAGAACGGCCATGCCTTCGCCATAGACCTTGTGAGAGGTTGGTCGTCCACGGCGCAGGTCGTCGTCGTCCATCGAGGGAAGGTCGTCGTGCACAAGGGAATAAGTGTGCATGATTTCCACCGCACAGGCCGGGCGGAGGGCGTTTTCGGCTTCACCGCCACAGGCTTCGGCGGCGGCGAGGGTGAGAATGGGACGGAGTCGCTTGCCGCCGGCGAATACGGAGTAGCGCATGGCCTGATGAATGGTCCGGGGGCGTTCGGTGCTACGAGGGAGAAAGGCGTTCAGCGAATCATCGATGAGGGATTGCTGGCTTTTAAGATAGGCTTTGAGGTCGGACACGGGCTTGTTTTAGGAGGGGAATCGACGAAGGCCAAACTCTAAAGTCGATGGAATGACTGCTAGACGTTGGCGATTCTGGCCGTAGTTTCGATTCATGAAACTCAAAAGCATCTTTGTATGGCTGGCTTCGGCGCTGGCTCTCTCGGCCGCTCCATTGAAGTCGGGAGACGGCCTTCCCAAGCTGGAGGGGAAAAATCAGGACGGGAAAGTGGTGAAACTGGAAGCGGGGAAAGACCACAAGTGGCTTTTGATTTTCACCTACCCGAAAGCCTTGACCGGGGGATGAACCAGGCAGGTGTGCTCGGTGCGGGACGCATTCGATAAGTTGAAAAGCCACAAGGTCACGATTTTTGGTCTCTCCATGGACTCGGTGGAGAAGCAGAAAGAGTTTTCCTCCAAGCATGAACTTCCCTACGATCTTATCGCTGATACCGATGGCAAGATCGCCAAGGCGCTGGGAGTGCCGCTCAAAATGGCCGGGAAATTCACGGCGCGTCAGGCTTATCTCTTCAAGGATGGTAGGCTTGTGTGGAAAGATGAAAATGGAGCCACCGCGACACAGGGAGAGGATGTCCTGAAAGCTATTTCTTCTTCAGAGTAGGTTTGCCTTTGAGGTAACCGAGCGAGGTCAGGAAGCGATCAGTTTCGAGAACTGTTTCGTCGTATTTGGCCTTGTTAAAGAAGCCATGCGGCTCGCCGTCGTAGAGGTGGAGATCGCTGCGAATACCGAGGTCCTTCATGCGCTTTTTGTAATCTTCCGCAGTCGAGACTGGAATGAGGTTGTCCTTGGTGCCCAGGAAGGTGATGGTGGGCGGAGTCTCTTTTGAGAGATTGTGCATGGGAGAGAAATCCTTCCAATAGGCTTTGACGCGATCATGCCCGTAACCTTTGGGGCCGTTATCATAGACGGGATTGAAAAGAACGAGGGCATTGGGTCTGCAGCTCACCGAGTTGTCTTCTCCGGGTTCGTCGAACTTGGTATTGGTCCCGGTGGAGGCGGCGACGTGGCCTCCGGCGGAACCTCCTCCCGCCGCGAGTTTGTCGGGGGCGATTCCGAGTTCTTTCGCGTTGCTGCGAATCCATCGCACGGCGGATTTACCATCCTGTACACATTTGCGGGGATCGGTGCCGGCGTTTTTCTTGGTGCGGTAGTCTGCGCAGATTGCGACCATGCCGCGCGAGGCGAGGTAACGGCTCTGGGGGTAGAACTGTGACGGACTGCCGCCATTCCATCCCCCGCCGAAGAAGAAGACGATGGCGGGGCGTTTGTCGGAAGCTTTGTGCCCTTCAGGATTGAAAATGAAGAGCGAGAGCTTTTTGTCGCCGACGGTTTTATAAACGAGCTCCTTGTCGGGGGTGTCTTTCGCAGAGGCAGAGGTGAGGACGAGGCAGGCGAGAAGAAGCCGGGGCAATTTGATCATGGGGAGAGGATACGGCGCGGAGGGGAAAAACTAAGCACTAAAAAACGCACCCGGTTTCCCGAGGCGCGTTTGTGAATGAGGGGGATGGGACGAGAGCTATGGTCCTTCAACGCACACCATGGTGACGTCGAGTCCTTCGTCATCGCCTTCGCCGATTCCTTCCACGCGGACATCTTCGTCGGAAAGAAGATCGATGAGGGTATCCTCAAGGCCTCCATCAACGAGGAGGTTGTTAAATCGCTGGGCGACTTCTTCAGCGTTGTGGCCCGTAAATGTGATGGTGACTGAGTCCATGCGCCTGATATAAAAGGCGATTTTGGATCGTGGAAAGAAACTTTTTAAGAAGTTTTTCTGGGTGGTAATCTCTTCAGTCTCCTAACTTTCAAGCGGCATAAAAAAACACGCTTCGGAATTCCGAAACGTGTTGAGGGAATTGAGATATTTGTCCGCTGTATTAGCCGTTGGCAATTTTCATACGAAGAGCAGCCAAGCCGGTGATGGCAAGCACTGCGACGGCGATTAGGATCGCTGAAACAGGAAGGCCAATTCCGCCGGAAGGAACTGCGGCGAGAGGGCCGGATGGGGTGGCTGCTTCTGTAATTTGAGGTGGAATCAAGTCGCCTTGGGTCAGAGCTGGTTTGCCAAGTTCCCCTCTCTGCGCGGCCACCATTTCTGGTGTGACGGTAGGTGCGGAGTTGCCCCAGGAATTTCGGATGAAGGTAATGACGGAAGCGATGTTCTCGTCGGACTGACCTGCCCCCATGGCAGGCATTGGAGCGGGGAAGTTGTATTCTTGTCCGGCTACGGTTATTGGGCCGGAGAGTCCACGGAGTTGAATTCCAATCAGGTTTTCGGGAGGCCCGGTGACCCACTCTGAATTGGCAAGTGGAGGTCCGAGATTGGGCACTCCCGCGCCTTCGGGGCCGTGGCAGGCGATACAGAGGTTATACTGGGTTTTGCCGAGTTCCATTACTGCGGGGTCGATGGTGTTTTCTTCGCTCACGGTTTTTTCAGTGGGTATTTGGTTTTGAGATTCGTTTTTGGGAGTCGTGACGGGCTTGGGATCGTCCGTTTTGAGCTCTTCGGTTTTGGTGTTTTTGGCGAGGGTCAGATTTTGAACCTCATATGCGGGGGCCTTTTCACCGGATTCCTTGGTCAGAGTCAAGAGCCACGCCACAAGATCTCGAACTTCCTGTGGTTTGAGAATAGCCCCCATGGGTGGCATGGCAGAGGTTTGATTGGGCCTTACCTTAAGGTCGGATTTCTGAATGCGCCAGCTTGTTTCTCCTTCCTTGAGATCAAAGTGGCTTTTTGTTTCCGCCAAAACGAGGCCTGTTTTGGTGGAACCATCGTTGAGGCTGAGGGTGGCGACGCCGAAACCAGGGGTGATTTGGGAGTTGGGGAGAATGATGGATTCGAGAAGTCCTCTAGCATTTTGGCGGAGGGCTACGCCCATCAGGTTGGGGCCTGCTTCGCCGCCTTCGGTGTGGCCGGACTCGTGGCGGTGGCAGCGCATGCACTGGGCGGCTCCGTGGGACTGGAAAATCTTGAAGCCGTTCGTGGCATTCCCTCCGGCAAGGGCTGGAGCCCATTGGGCGAGCGGATCTTTTCCGGCGAGGGACTTTTGGTAGTCGGCGAAGGCGGTTTTCATAACCGGCTCGGGTCGGGAGCGGACCGCTTCGAGGAGTTCCAAGGTGGAGGCGGGGTCGCCCTTTCCGGCGGCGAGCTGGGTCATGCCATCGCGCAATAGGGGAATGGCGTGCTCCGCGGGGAGAGCTGAGGCGATATTCCAGGCGGTCTGGCGTCGGGTCGTGCTCTTGGAGAGTAAGGCTCCGCGGAGCGCGGCGACATTGGCGGCGGGATCACGAGTGGCGGCCAGCTCCAGGGCGGAGGTGGCGAGTTGGTCGTTGGAGGATTGGGCCGCTTCGGCAAGAATCTTGGCGAGTTCGGCGCTAGGTGATTTGGCGAGTAGCTTGAGTGCTCCGGCGCGGGTCTCGCCATCGACTTTTTCATCTCGGATGAGCCGAGTGAGGGTGCCGGAATCGAGTTTGTTGTGTGAGAGTTCGTATTTGAGTGCCAAGCCGAGAGTTTTGGCGAGAACAGGGGTGTCGGACTGCAGGAGGAGGTGCAGGTTTTTGGCGAGGGCGTTTCTGAACTCGTCGGGCTCGCGGGGAGAGACCGGCGAATGTTTTCCGATGGACTGGTCGACGACGTGGGGCTCGGTCCACACTGCGATGAGTCGCATCGCTTCGAGGCGTTCGGCCCGGTCGTTCTTCTGATGAGAGGCGAATTTGATGAGGCGAAGGAGGTTCTTCTCGTGGCCGAGGCGATAGGCGCTGTGAAGGAGTCGGCGAATCATCATGCGGCTCAGGGGACGGCCGGGATTCTTGGAATCGGCGTTGTAGTCATCGAGGAGCGCGGCGAGAGCAGCCCGCACGCTGAAGAGTTCGGTGTCGTTGATGGCGCGGATGGCTTCGTTGGCGACGTGGAGTTCGGGGTCGGCAATAAAGCGCACGATTTCGGGATTCCGTAAACGGCGGAGGGCGATGACTGCGGCGCGGCGCACGGCGGCCGAGGAATGGGAGGCGAGAGAGATGATTTCTTTGGGCGTGGCGTTTCCGGTCAGGCCCATGATTCCGGCGTGGCGGAGGTAGGGGTCGCGGTCGTTATTTTCCTCGAGGAGGGCGACGAGGTGGCTGGTGCCGTCGGGGGCTGGTTTGCGACCAAGGGCGATGGCGGCGAGGGCGCGGACCCGGAGGCTGGGATCTTGGAGGAGAGGGAGGAGCGGCGAGCCGTCGGTGAGCGTGGATTCTCCAAGAGCTTGGGCGGCTTGTCCGCGGACGATGTGGTCGGCATTTTTGAGAGCCCGGATGAGAAAGTTGCTTGCCGGTTCGCTCTTCTCCTTGCGAGCGAGCATTCCCAGTCCCCAGATGCCGTGAAGTCGTTCGGTGGGATTGAGCCGTTGGTTGGCGGCGGAAATGAAGATGGGCAGGGCGTCCTCCCGACCTGCCAGATGGTATTGAGCGCGCAGGCGAAGGCGGAAGTCCGGGTGGGTGAGGAGTTTTGCGAGATCGTCGGAGCTCTTTTCGGAGATTCCGGAGGCGATGATTTTTGCGACTTCATCGCCGGTGTTGGATTGCTCCATGGTGTAGATCCGTCCGGCCTTGTGTGATTCCCATCCAGAGATGAAATCACTCACATAGAGCTTTCCATCATAGCCCCATTCCACGTCGGTGACGGCGGCGCCCCAGCTGAATTTGCCAAATTGATCGAGGGCGAATCCGGCGCCTTTCCGCCTGATACCGAAGTGCCAGATGCCGGAGGAGGCTGCTCCGCCGCGATAGTCGCAGATGAGGAACTGGTCGCGGCTTTTGAGTTGGTATCCGGTGCCGGGATAATAGGCCAGACCAGAAGGGCCGGAGGTAAGATTGGCGATAGGAGGAACGATGTGAGCGGGTTGGTCGGGGAAGTGGGGCTCCCACATTTTCTCCTGCATCCATTGGTTGATGGGACGGTCCGGGACGCCGGCGGTTTTGTGGAAGGAATGGAGGACCTGGTGGCCCATGCGCCATCCGGAGTCGGCTCCGTCCATCATAAAGACGACACGCGCGCGATCGCCTTGGTCGGAATTGTTATCGACGGTGATGGCGGTGCCGTATTGGTCGAAGGCAATTTCCTTGGGGTTGCGGAGGCCGAAGTGGACCACCTCAAAGTTGGAGCCGTCGGGGTCGAAGCGGAAGATGGCACCTTGGTTGGGGTATTTGTATTCGCGGCCTTCCCGGGTGGTGAAGTTGAAGCCGCGGTCGCCGATGGTGGCATAAATGCGGCCGTCGGGTCCGAGAGCGAAGCCGTTGAGATCATGGCCGGAGAAGGAGACGCGGACTCCCATGCCATTCTGGATGACCTCGCGCTCGTCCGAGATGAGGTCGCCGTCTTTGTCGGTGAGTGTCCAGATTTTGGGAATGCAGGCGAAGTAGATGGTGCCTTCAAAGGCCATGATGCCAGCGGCGGTTCCGTCGAGGATTTCGTTGAAGCCCTCGGCGAAGACTTTGGATTCATCGGCCACTCCGTCTCCGTCGGTGTCAACAAGGACGCGCACTTTTTCGGAGAATTTGGTGAGATCGGCGACAGGCTTTTTGTGGCCCCACTTCCTGTGCATCGCAATTCGGTCATCGGTGGTCTGCGCGGCAATATCGTCCATGAGCCAATAGAGATGTCTGCGGTTATCCTCGACACTCGTCCCGAAGCGGTGGGTTTCGGCAACAAAGACGCGGCCTTGTTCATCGACTGAGAGAGCGGTGGGCGAGTGGACGTCGGACGAGGCGTTGTCGGCGTAAATTTTAACTTCGGTGCCGTCGGGAACGGAGAGACCGGGAATGGCATCGGAGGAAATAAGCCCATCTTTGTCGGCATTGCCGCCACCGGAGGTCCGGGGAAATTTAGGTTTGGCGAGATCGGTGAAGAGGATGTGATCGGCATTGATGATACCCCAGGCTCCGCGCTCGGTATCGATGATACGGAGTTGGGCCGTTTTCCCTTTGAGCCCAGAGACGTCCCAAATCGTGGGGCGCATCGTGAGGTCGTTTTGGCCGGTGGCTTCGTGGGTGATTGCGCCGTCGACGAAGAGCTGGACGGCTGTTTTGCCGGGGTGCTCGCCTCCTGAAACGAGGAAAGCGATGTTGGGGAGCTGAATTTTGAATTCGGGGGAGGTCAGTGAGCCGGTTGAGGCGTCGCCTTGGTGAGCCGAGCTGACGTAGTAGAGGTTGGCATATTTTTTGACGATACCATTCATGCCGGTTGGGCTGGACGAGGTGGGGGATTTGCCAAAAGCGGCGCCCTCGACTTTCCATTCGCCGAAGCCATCCGATTCGAAGGCATCGAACAAAATTTCAGCAGCATGAAGGGAGCCCGAAAGGGCGAGGAGAGTGGTCAGAATGCGCATGATGGTAGGAAAAGTGATGCCCGAGGAGGCTGCTGCCGCCGATATCCATCGGGCGGGGCAGGGATTTGGGCAAATAGAAAAAACTTTTCGAGCGGAAATTTGTCTGTGGAATGAAAAATGGATTCAGGTGGAGTGCCTGAATCCATTGAAGTTCTTGGAAGAAGATGTCGGGGCCGATCCTTCGATTGCTGAGCCGGCTTTCCTTTAAGAGATCTTTTTTGAATCTGTATTTCAATTCCAGGCGAAAGCCCTACTGAGATGAAAAACACACTCAAAAGACTACCTATTGTTCTCGCCCCCTTGATTGTTCTCTCGGGTGATCTTCGTGCCGCTGATCCTGCGGAAGCTAAAACGATTGGTCGGATTGTCCGTGAGCGGCCGGATCTGTCCAATTTTCTCCAGCTTCTTGAAAAGACCGAAGTTGGGTCGCAGTTGTCGGAGCGCACAAATATCCGGCGCACGATTTTTGCGCCTACTGATGCGGCTTTCGCCAAACTTCCAAAAGACTCTCTCAAAACCCTCCTTGCGCCGCGCAATGACGACCGGCTCGAGGAGGTTTTTGGCTTCCATGTCTTGAATCGATCGGTTCCTCCATTTGGATTGGAAAAATACGCGGCCTTGCAGATGGCGACGGGGCAGTTTCTCTCAATCAACTATCAGAAGGGAATCATTGGCGACGGGAAGTTTATCGGAGAATCTATTCCTTGTTCGAATGGAATGATCTATCTGGTTGACCGTGTCCTGACACCGAATACCGATGATCTTTTCCAGCGCCTTCAGAAAGATGGGCGGTTCAAGATTTTCACCAAAGCAATTACAGCGAGTCGCCAGGGAAAACTTTTCCAGAATATGCATGGGCTTTATACGACCTTTGCGCCGACCGATGAGGCCTTTGGGAAGCTGCCGAAGGAATTTGTTGATTCCCTGTTCCTTCCCGAGAACAACGAACGCCTGGAGGACATCATCAAGCATCATATCGTGGAAGGAGTACGGGCGGCCGGGAAAATTCCAGGATACTTTAGCCTTGGAGTTTCCGATGTCACTCCGGTTTCCGCTTTCGGGCAGCAGATTAATTTCAAGGTGAACGGTGATGGGGCTGCGGTTGATGGAGCCAAGGTAATTGAGGCTGATCTCCCGTGTGCCAATGGAATCATTCACGTCATTGACTCTGTGATCCCTCCGGTTGAATCCGGGCTTTTGGATCTGCTCAGGGAAGACGAGCGCTTTACGACCTTGGTTTCACTTCTCGATGCCACTGGTCTCAGCCTGGCGGTGGCCTCATCGACGGAATACACTATCTTTGCTCCGGTAAACGAAGCTTGGACGAAAGAGCCTTATGCTTCCTTGGTTCGGGACTCCGGAGGGGATGCAAGAGAAGCTCTCTATGGAATTTTGGCCCGTCATGTCATCACTGGAAAGCATGTCAGCGAGAATTGTCGACCGTTTAGTAAGCTGCGGACTATCCATGGAGCGCCCATTTACCTTACTCGTTCGGGCGTTGATCGTCGGATCAGCAATGCCACCATCATGGATACTGATATCGAAGGCTTCAATGGATTGATTAATGCGATTGATACGGTGATCCCCGATCCGATGGAGCTTCCCGAGGGAGACATCAGCACCGTGGATGCCATTGAGTTTGTGCAGGAAACTCTGGCCAAGGCATCGCCAATTTATGGGAAGGGCGAGTATGAAGCCTGTTGGCGCTACTACACCGCGAGAGGGTATGAATTCTTGTCCAAGTATCGTCAGTTTCTTGCCAGCAGCGCTGCCAGTGAACTGGAGGGAGCGATCAGAGATGATCAACCGGTTTTCCAATTTGCTTCTGAAGCGTGGGCGTCCCGAAATACCTTCCGGAAGGTTTTGCGAGTGCTGGAGCAGCGGGAAGACCGGATCCTAGACAGCTATCTCATGCAGTCCCGGGAAAAGAAGCGGTTTGGGCGATAGAGCGGCGACGGTGCGCCCTTAACCCCGCCTTGCATCGAGTGAGGTGGGTTTTTCCGAGAGAGGGAAGAAGGGCCTTACGATGGGTGGCGCGACATTTTCGACGAAGGGATCTGTCCTACCGTATTCCATCGATCGCGGGCGATCACTATTGCTTTAATTTTCCCACCGTGTCGCCGTCGATGAACTCGGCTTTGGTGAGAGTTTGGCGGAGGTCTTCTTTGCCGCGGCTGATGTTGTTGACCCATTGCACCGCCCGGCGAACAACCGGGCGGCTTTTCCATTTGATGTGTGCTACCGAGGGCTGGCACCAAGCGAAGGCAGGATCGTAGTCAGTGCAGACGAGGGAGACGTCGTCCGGGACCCGCAGACCTCGGTTGGAGAGATAGTAATAGGCTGCATTGAAGAGGAAAGGTTCGTCGACAATGAGCGCGGTGGGAGGAGTGGGGCCGAAAAGGGAATCAAGAACAGTGCCAAATCCTTCCTTACTTTCCTCCCAGTCAGGGAGATGGAAT